>NZ_DCOI01000006.1:0-25687 GCF_002322895.1 Empedobacter sp. UBA1574
CGAAGTCATGAAGTACGACAGAAACAAATTATATAATTCATTTCCGTTCATTACTTCGAATTTCCCTGGATTGAAACGATTATAACTTGTAGAATAATCTGCATTTACAACCAATCCATTTCCTCTGGCTCTTTTAGTTGTTACAACTACTACTCCATTCGCTCCACGAGAACCATATTGCGCAGTTGCAGCAGCATCTTTTAATACAGAAATTGTTTCAACATCATTTGGATTAATATTTGGTGTTCCATGATAAATCACTCCATCAACTACCCATAAAGCATCTGTTCCTGCAGAAATACTTGTTTTTCCTCTTAAACGTAATGAAGCCGTTGAACCTGGTTGTCCAGAGCTACTTGTAATTCTAAGACCTGCAACTTTACCTTGTAATAAATTGGTAATGTTCGGAGATTTAGCATCCATTAAGTCTTTTGCATTTACAACAGAAACTGCAGCGGTTACCTCTTCCTTACGTTGTGTAGAATATCCAGTTACAACTGCAGTTCCTAAATCTATATTCTCACTTTTAGGATTTAATTGAGTGGATAAATCTCCTAAATTCTCAGAAGTAACGGTAATTTCCTTGCCTTTAATAATTAAAATATCACCGATTTTGGCATCAATATTAAAATCTCCATTTTCATCTGTGTAAGCTGCCTTATCAGTCCCTTTTATTTTTACCTCTACATCTGCTTCTGGAAAACCATCAGAATCTTTTACATGACCTGTAGTTTGAGCATAAGCAAACGATCCAAGAACAAAAAGAAGACTAAAAATTCTAAATTGTTTTTTTCTCATCTCTTGTGTTAAAATTGTTAACAATAAAAGTATTAAAAAAAACACTTAAGAATTACTCTACAATTCAAATACAAAAATAAACCAAGTAATAAAAGAATATATAGAATAATTTTAGGGATTACTTGTTTCAATAAAATATTAAACTATTTTTTCAACTCTTAATAGAATGTTAAGAAATGGTAAAATTTAATATTTTATATTAAACTTTCAAAATCAGCCAAAAAAAATCCGTTCGATAATCGAACGGATTTTATATTTTTCCTAAAAAAGCAGTTTTTAGTAAGCAGCGTCTTTGATACGAGCTTTTTTACCACGTAATGCTCTGAAGTAGAAGATACGAGCTCTACGAACTTTACCTTTTTTGTTTACTTCAATTTTTTGTAACGCTGGCATGTTAACTGGGAAGATACGCTCTACACCAACATCTCCAGACATTTTACGGATTGTGAAAGTTTCTGTAGTTCCTTGTCCTCTTCTTTGGATAACAACCCCTTTAAAGAACTGAACACGAGTTTTTCCACCCTCTGTAATTTCTTGATAAACTGTAATAGTATCACCTGCTGCGAAAGCTGGGAACTCTTTTTTAGCTACGTATTTCTCTTGTACGTATTTTACTAAATTTTCCATTATTATAATTTCAATTTATTTGAATTGAGCAACTTAAACGTCTTTCGTCAGAGGTTGAACAATGTGGATGCAAAATTAATCAAAAATCTTGATTATACAAATGATTCTCTTTCTTTTATGAATGAATTTTTATTAAATCATTTTCAAAAGATTGATTTGTTAATTGTGCTACGACTGATTTCATCGCTAAAAGTCGAGCAGTTTTTTTATCATCTGTCACAATTTCTAGCCAAGATGAACTTTCTGTTCCTGTTTGCTGAAACATTTTGTCAATGTAATTGGTATAAACATCCCATAACTCTTGTGCCTTTTGATCCAATGCCCCTAATTTCCATTGTTTCAATTCGTCATCTTTCCGATCTTGTAATCGTTCTGCTTGTTCTTCTTTCGAAATCGACAGGAAAATTTTAACCAAAATAATTCCATCATCTTGCAAAAGCTTTTCTACTTCTACTACTTGTTTCATAAACTTTGTATGTTGTTCTTCCGTACAAAATCCGAAAACAGGCTCTACAACAGCACGATTATACCAAGAACGATCAAAGAATACAATTTCACCTGCATTTGGTAATTCTTTAAAATATCGCTGAAAATACCATTGTCCTTGTTCTATTTCAGTCGGCTTTGGTAATGCTTCAACACGATATTTTTTAGGGTTTAGAAATTCTGTTATTCTCGAAATTGTTCCTCCTTTTCCAGCTGCATCACGACCTTCAAAAATAATTAACACACGTTTATTCTCTTGAATAACTTTAGATTGTATTTCTAACAATTTTTCTTGAAGTTCTTTTAATTCTTTCTCATAAGCGAGTTGTTCTTTGAACTTCTTTTCTTTTATAATATCATGTCTAACCAAAAAATCAATGATTTCTTGCTTATTATTTATTTTTTCTAAATCATTTAAATCAAATTCAGCCATAGTTTTAGGTTTGATAATTAATTTTCTTCTTCTAAGTTTTGATGTTTCAAAATACGTTTATTTTTATCATCATAAGGTATTTTAGACAAAATATATTCCATCGCCTCTACTCTAGCCTTGTACTTTTTGTTGGCATCAATGATTTTCCAAGGAGCAAAATCTGTATTTGTTTTCGTAAACATTACATCTTTATAAGCTGAATAAACATCAAACAAATCTTGCGCTTTTTGATCTACAGAGCTATACTTCCATCGTTTGGTTGGTGAATTTACAATATCTGCAAAACGTTTTGCTTGTTGTTCTTTTGTAATCGAAAAATAAATTTTAATCAAATATATTCCCGAATTAATCCACATTTTCTCGACATCATTTACCTCGTTCATAAAAGTTTCATATTCCTCTTGTGTACAAAACCCATTTACAGGCTCTACAACAGCTCTATTGTACCAACTTCTATCAAAAAAAACAATTTCTCCTGCACGTGGTAACTGACGAACATAACGTTGAAAATACCATTGTCCTCGTTCTACTTCATTAGGCTTTGGCAGTGCTATAATTCTATGTTCACGAGGATTTAGATGTTCTACAATTCGACGAATTGCACCTCCTTTCCCAGCTGCATCTCGACCTTCAAAAACAATCACAACTTTTCGTTTATTTTCGGCTACCCAAGTTTGTAATTTTATCAATTCTTCTTGTAATTGCTCTATCCTATTTTCATATTTTACAGTACGCAAGGCTTTCGCAAAATTCAACTTTCCATGATCAGATTGTAAAAGTCCAACAAGACCTTTTTTGGTTTCGATTAATTTTAAATCTTTCGGTTTTAGCTCCATTTTCTTACAATTTAAAATTAATGATTCAATTCTTTTACCATTCGATAATAACGTTCAATCACATTTGGATCTACCATTAAATTTACTTCGGCATCCTCTTTTCCTTTATAATTAAACAAAGAAAGCACATAACGAATAGATTCTAATCTTGCCGTATTTTTATCATTTGCGTTGACAATAATCCAAGGCGAAAAAGAGTTGTGCGTGCGCGTAAACATTTGATTGATATAATGCGAAAATTCATCCCAAAGCTCTTGTCCTTTTGCATCGACTGGACTATATTTCCACTTTTTAAGCGGATTATTTAACCTCGAATCAAAACGTGTTTGCTGCTCCTCTTTAGTCACAGAAAACCACAATTTGACAATATATGTCCCTGATTCGTACAACATATGTTCAAATTCTGAAACTTGCACCATAAATTGCTCATATTGTTGCTCGGTACAAAATCCCATAACTGGCTCTACAACTGCTCTGTTGTACCAACTTCTGTCAAAAAAAACAATTTCACCAGCATTTGGTAACTCTTTGATATAACGATTAAAATACCACTGATTTTGTTCGACTTCTGTAGGTTTATTCAATGCAACAACACGCATAGAACGCGGATTAAGATGCTCGCGAAAACGGCGAATTGTACCTCCTTTTCCTGAAGCATCTCGTCCTTCGAAAATGATTGCAACTTTTTTCTTTTCTGTCGAAATCCAATTTTGAAGATTTACTAACTCTGATTGCAGTTTTAGTAACTCATTTTCATATTCAAACTTCTTTATCACATTTTTATAGAGAGGATTTTCTTCTTGATTTTCGACCAAAAAATGCATTAGTTCTTCGGTTGTTGTAAAATCTAAAATCTTACTTTTTTTCATAAATATTTATAGATTGTAAAATCTTTTTTAAGGTAAAAATTTTACAGAACATAAAAGTGAAGATTATGATAAATCTTTCTTTTAAAATCATAAATTTTATCATATTCAACCTCAATCAATTTGGTTAAATTTGTCAATAAATTAGTTTTTTGCGCATACTATTTTTCATATCACTCATATTTTCTATCGCATTTCGTCCTTTAATGCCGATGATAGATTATGTTTTAAATTATGAAGAAATCGCAAATGAACTTTGTGAAAATCGAGAAAAACCTGAATTACTTTGTAATGGTTTTTGCTATTTGAAAGAAGAAATTTCGAAAAGTGAAAAGAATCAGCCAGAAAATCATTTTGTCAAAAATTCGGTCAAAATTTTAGATGCGATTGTTCCTCAAAAACAAATTATTTCTCCAAAAAAGTATTTTACGCAAAAAAATAAATTATCAACTGATCATTATCAAGATATTAATTCTAACTATATTATTCGTTTAGTTTTTCATCCTCCAATTGTTTAATTTTTCTTTTATAGATCTAAACTATAGAATCAGATAACAATTAATTAAAAACAAATAAACAATCTAAAATGAAAAATTTAAAAAACACATTCTCTTTAATAGTCTTAGGGTTTGCATTATTTTCTTGTAATAAAGAGCAAACAAAACAAGAGAATTTTGAAGTAAAGCATGTTTCTCACGAAGAAATGAAAGCTGTAACTAAATTGGATGTTGCGGTTGTGAACGAAGTTGATCCAATTTGCGGAATGAAAACTGCAGATCATTTGAGTGACACAGCTAATTACCAAGGAAAAACGTATGGTTTTTGTTCGACAATGTGCAAAGAAGAGTTTCTAAAAAATCCTGAAAAACATATCCATGAATAAACAATTAATAGCCGTTATTGTTATTATTTTAGGCGTTATAGGAACTGTTTTTTGGCTAAAAAATAAGCCTAAAGATGAACTTTACACGGTAATGAAAGTTCCGGAATTTTCGATGACAAATCAAAATAATCAAACGATTACAAATCGTGATATGTTAGGAAAAGTGTACGTTGTAGAATTTTTCTTTACAAGTTGTCCAACGATTTGCCCAGTAATGAGTAACAATTTACGCACAATAGAAGATGAAATAAATGATGCAAACCTTGGTTTTATTTCGATTACAATTGATCCAAAACGAGATACACCTGCACGATTGTTAGAATATGCAAAACAAATTGGTGTAAAATCACCGAATTGGCATTATTTGACTTCGGATCGAGAAGAAATTGAGCAACTTTCGGATAAATTCAATATTTATGTTGGAAAAGACGAAACAACTGCCGAAGGTCTAAATCACAGCGGAAAACTTGCATTGGTTGATAAACAAGGAAATATCAGAAGTCGATATGATAAAATGGGTGTTCCAATACTGTTTTATTCGGGACTGAATTACAAAGATCCTGAAGGAAAAGAACCTTCTCTAGCTGGAAAATATCATCCTGAAATAGAATTTTTAAAAGAAGATATAAAAAAACTTCTTGCAGAATAAAATTTAAAACCCTCCTAAAAATGGAGGGTTTTGTTTTAATTATAATTTTCTAAATCACAGCAAATTATTGTTTGTCCTTATGGAAAATTGATGGACGGAATGCATCGTGTTGTAAAAGCAAATTTATTGGATTTGAAAACAATAAAAGCGTATCGACTTTCGACCTTACCAAACCCCGATTATATTGATGTAGATCCTGACGATTTACCTTATGATGAAAATTAAAATTTAGAAGTTAAGCAATCAAATCTTGAATGGTTCAGAACATTTAAAGCAATTTATGAAACTGGGACTTTATCTGCTGCTGCGCAACAATTATTTATTTCACAACCTGGTTTTAGCTTACATCTCAATTCGTTAGAAGCCTATACGGGCTACAAATTATTTGATCGATCGGCGCGAAAAATGGTTCCGACTGAAAAAGGAAAAATTTTGTATAATTTTATTTTAGAACCGATTCAAAAATTAGCTGCTGCGGAGCAACATTTTTGGAAAGAAAATTTTAAAGAACATCCAGATTTCAAACCAAATTATATTGTCCCAAATATCAGTTCTATTATTCGTTGTTTGAGCGATGGAAATGGCTTTTCTATTGTTCCCGACTTTTTATGTCAAGAAGCACTAAATTCTGGTAAAATAAAATTGGTTTGGCAAGGTGAAAAACCGTTGGAAAATACACTCTATTTTGGTTCACGAAAAAATACGATTTACGAAAAAGAAATTGAGCAATTGCAACAGATTTTTGTAGATAAATGGTGTAAAGATTTGGGTTAAATACTTCCCAAATCTTTGAAAAACGCAACCAATTGATGATTACTTGTAATTTGTAGCGACTCTTTTAATGAGCCCAATCTCTTTTCTACACTACTTAGACTTGCAGGTTTGATATTATTTTGTTTTAAGTGATTTGAAATATCTTTTAGTAAAATTCCATTCGAAAGCAAAGAAACTAACGTAACATCATACGAAGTTATTTCATACGTATTTTTTTGTTTGATACTACGTTTCATGTCCAATTCCAAATGCATTCCGCCCGCAAAAACAGTTTGTATCGCTTTTTTCAACTCTTTCGAATCTTCTCTTCCTTTCGCCACAAACCCATCTATATGGTATTCCTTGAAAAGATTATCCACCATATCCGCTTTCTTTTCTACCGAAAAAACAATCACTTTCAAATTTGGCTGAATTGCTTTTACAGCTTCAATTAAATCTCGTCCACTTTTCAAGTTTTGCTCGCGATGATCTTCTTCAAAAGACAAATCAGAAATCAATAAATCATAAGGTTGATTGTCGTGCAATGCTTTTTTCACTTTCAAGAATGCATCATCACAATAAAAAGCATAATCAGGATTTTCTACATGTAAATCTTTTAAAACTTTCTGAATCGAAATATTAAAACTCTCAAAATCTTCTGCAATTAATACTTTTTTAAACATACTTTTTATTTAGGTTATTGAATTGGAAATATGATCTTAATTTTTAGACCATTCACATTTTCAGTTTCAAAAATAACATCTCCGTTTAGATTAGAAATACGTGAAACCGTATTTTGCAAACCATTTTTAGGTTTTAAGTCCGAAATCCCAATTCCATTATCTGAATAATTGATAATAATTTGTTGGTTTTCTTCTTTAAAATTTAGTATAACTCGTGAAGCTTCGCTATGTTTTTTCATGTTCGTCAACAATTCTTGCATCACTAAGAAAACCTCTGTTTTAGCATAATCTTTTACGTTTCTCCAAAGTTCTTTTTCATTTCCAATCAAATATATTTTGACTTGTTCCGAATCATAAGAACTTATCAATTGTGCTAATTTTTCTGCAAAATTTTCTTGTTGATTTTCATCAATCCTATCATAGGAAATATCGCGCGAAATTTCATAAACCACCTCCAATTTATCTAAAATTTGATCACGATTAAATTCTGATTTATTCTCAATATCAGACATCACATGATAAATTCCGTTCGCCACTTTATCGTGTACTTTTTTAGAATATTTCAGTTCTGTTTTTTTGACTTCCAAAACCTTTTCTTGTTGCAACAAAACTTTCTCTTGCTCTAATTTTTGCTTTCTTTTTCTGTACAAAAAATATCCAAAAACAAACAAAACGATCAATAAACCGATTAGAATGTAAAGTTTTAAAATATCATTTTTCTTCTTTTCATTCTCTGCTTCAGCATTCAAAAAATCTGCACGATTTTTCTCCGAATCATAACGCACCAACGCAAATTGATTTTTCGCTCTGTTACGTTCTAACTGAATACTATCGTTTAGCTTTTGATAAGCTTCAAAATATTGTTTTGCATTTGTAGGATTGTCTAATAAAACAAGTTGTTGATAAACTTCTAATTTATCGCCCGCACTCTTATTTTCGAAAGCAATTTGTTTTCTTTTATAAGCATAGTCCAAGGCTTTTTTATAATCTAAATTTGAAAAATAATCTGTTAAATGCGCATAACTTGCATTTTGTCCCCACAAATCATTTTCCTTTAATCTAATATTTAACGCTTTATTTAATTCATTTATAACATTGGACTTATTGTCTTTTAACCATTTGGTATATGCTAAATTATCAGTAATTCGCGCATATTCTTTTGGATTTTCAATTGTATTCTTATCTTTTAGTAATTCTTGGTAAATCTTTATCGCTTCATCATACTGCTTATCGTAACGATAACTATTTGCAATGTTATTTTGATTGATAATATAAACATCTTTTTCTTTAGAAAAATCAATTGCTTTTTGATAATAATCTATAGCATCATTAAAATTTCCTAAATCATGAGAAGTTTGCCCTAAAATATTATATGCACTAGAAAGTGTTTCTTTTTCTTCACTTATTTTAGGGTTTAATAATTTTACCGAAGAAATAATTAATTCTTGGCTTCCAAACCAATCTCCTTGATCTTTAGAAATAAAAGCCATATTTATCAAACATTTTGATGCTTGATGTTTGTTATTCAGTTTTATAAATTCTGAATATGCTTTATTAAAATAAACATAAGCACTATCATTCTCTTGTTTTTCATAAAACTTCCATGCTTTATCATAAGCTTTATTATCTAAATTATCCTGCTCAATCTCTTTGTTTTTAGACTGTTGACATGAAATAATAAAAAGTATAAAATAAAAAAATAAAATTTTTCTCAAATCTCCATATTTACAACCTAAAGCTAAACAAAAAACGGATAGATTACTCTATCCGTTGATGATTTATTTTTTCACAGGAACATCCCCTTTTTCTCCATTTGTATCACCGTCTATACTATCTGATGAAGTTTGTACAACTGGATGTTGATCTTGTGAAATTGTGTTTGCATTTTGATTTGGTAAAAAGAATCCCAATAAAGCGAATAATAATTCTAACATAGCTTAAATTTTTAATTTTTTGATATAGGTGCTCTTCCTCACAAAACAGATTGCGAGTAGTGTACACGAGAAAAAAGAAGCGCTTCTTTAGTAGGAAGTTTTTTGTAGTCTTGAGAACAATTCAGGAAAAATGCTTCCCTTCAAATCACCTCAACTATTTTCGAGACTACGTTTTCAGAAATCAAGTTTTTTGTTTTTGTTTTGATTTCTATTGCAAAGTAAATACAGAACACAAAGTCGCTGTTAAACAAACAATAGACAAGTTTTGGACAATTATTGGACAGCTTGTTTTACGGTAAACCGTAATTTATTTTGTCCAAAATTTGTCTACTTTGTAAAAGAATTAAAAATGAAATGTCTACGAAAAAATATCTATTCGAAAAAGTTTTTGAGAAAGCAAAAAATGAATGTGGGAGTTCAAGTAAAAATGGAATGTCTGTTCATTTAGAAAAAGTAATTTCAGATGATTATAATTATCCTATAACAAGCAAATCTTTCTCTCGACATTTTGATGATTTCGTGAAAGAAAATAATTTAAAGAAGGAAATAAGTCCTGATTTATTAAATATTCTTGCACATTATATCGGTTATGAAAGTTTTGGAGATTTTAATCAAAAAAATCAGCTGACAAAAAGTGAAGAAAAAGAAGTTAATGTAGAAGAAATCGCACCGATAGAACTAATAATAGATGATAATATTCCTGAAAAAGAATCAATAATCAATCTTCCTTCAAAAAAGAATAATTTCTTTGAGAAAATAAAACTTCAACGAAATATAGTAATTGCTGGAAGTGGCATTGCAACGATTTTGGCTAGCGGAGGATTATTTCTTAATTCAATCAATCAAAATTCGTCTTGTATGATTTGGAAAGAAAATCATTATGAAGAAATCGAATGCGAAGAAACTTCGCCTCAAATGAATGCTGTTCCATACAATGAAACTGTTTTTCAATTGAAGAAAATCACAAAACCTGATACTTTAAATTTTGAAAATGCACTTGATAAAGTTTGGTATACAAAGAAAAATGGTGAAGTAGAATTTTATACAAATTACGGTTTACATCCCGAAAATGGCAAAACATTGAAACCTGTCACAAAATATATTTTAACTAAATATGTCTTAAATAATGAACAATAAAAAACACTCAACATACGAGATGAAGAGTGTTTTGATTGTTAGAAATGATATAATTTAGAAAATTTTAAAAAGAATACGAATACTAAATGTGATCACTAAAAAAGCTACAGCCAAAATAGCAACTTTTTGAGGTATTTTGCCCGCTAATTTCGCTGCAATTGGCGCTGCTAAAGCTCCTCCAATTATTAAACCTGCAATGATAAAACCATGACTTACGCCCAAAGCTGCAAAAAAAGTCAACGATGCAGAAAGTGTCACAAAAAACTCGGCTAAACTAACTGTTCCTACTACTAAGTTTGATTTTTTTCCTTTTGCTAATAAAGTTGATGTCACGACAGGTCCCCAACCACCTCCACCAAAGGCGTCTAAAAAACCTCCGGCAAATCCTAAAAATCCAACTCGCTTTACTTTTTTTCGTTCTATTTTTTTTCTGAATGCTAAAATAATTAATCGAATTCCGATGATTAAGGTGTACGAGGCTAAAATTCCGTAAGTAATGGTTTCATATTTGTTTCCCAAATAAACCAATAATAATGATCCCGAAACTGCTCCAATAACACCTGGAATAGCCAATGCCAATAATAATTTTTTGTTTACATTTCCAAATCTATAATGCGAAAAACCACTAATTCCGCTCGAAAACATTTCGGCAGTATGAATACTACCACTTATTGAAGGCAGATTAACGCCAAACAACATCATGCTTGTAGAACAGGTTACACCATATCCCAAACCAACGGCTCCATCGACCATTTGAGCGAAAAAACCAACCGCCAACATAATGTAAAAAACATTTGGAATGTGAATCACAAAATCTTTCGCTTCCGAAAAACTTACGATTGATGACAAAGCATATCCTAAGAATAAAGCAAAGAAAATTAAGGTAATTTCGGTCACTAAACGTTTATATTTTTTTGTCGATTTTTTTCCTTCAAATGAAGAAGTTAAATGATTCAAATCGGTTAGTTTTTGATTAAAATCTCCTTTGTGATTATTTCTAATTTTATTTAAACTTTCAATGTTTTCATCAATTGAATCTGGAATAACATCAGAAAAATATTCTCTCAAACGTTTTGCCATAACAGGAGATTGTCCATTTGTGGAAATCGCAATTTTAAGATGACCTTTATTCACAATCGAACCTAAATAAAAATCGCACAAATCGGGCTGATCAGCTGCATTAACCAAAATTCCTTTTGCATTTGCTTTTTGCTTCACTTCTCTCGAAGTTTCTTTATTATCAGTTGCGACAATCACTAAATCTACATCTTCCAAATCACTAGATTCGAACGCATGAGTTTCATGTTGAATTGATGGATATTGCAAAAAAACATCTTTCAATTCTTGTTTAAATTCCTTTGCTACAACTTTCAAATTGACCGAAGGATTTTGTTTGATTAGCGTCGAAACCTTTTCTAATCCTACATTTCCTCCGCCAACAATCAGGAAGCGCAAATGTTCTGTTTTTAAAAATATCGGGAATAAATTATTTTTCATTGTTCTTAAAGGGATTTAACTAATTAACCGAAAAATATTTTCGATAGGTAAAATCTCCGAATGTTTCATTGTCTATTTTTTCATTTGTATAACTTTCGAAAACTTGATCTAGCTCATTCAAAATCTCAGTCTCATTGACTTTTTCTTTATAAATTTTATTCAAACGAACACCATATCGATCTCCACCCAACCTCAAATTATAATGTCCAGCAGAAGTCCCTACAAAACCAATTTCCGAAACATACGAACGACCGCAACCATTTGGACAGCCCGTCATACAAATAGAAATATCATCATTTTGAAGTTGATGTTTTTCTAGCAAAGGCTCTATTTTATTCACCAATTCTGGCAAATAACGTTGCGCTTCTGCTAAAGCCAATGGACAAGTTTGTAAAGCCACGCATGCCATCGAATTTTTTCTAAGTTCACTAATATCTTTGTGAATAGAATACTTTTCTAAAAGCTGTTCAACTATAGCTTTATTTTCAATTGAAATCTCACCTAACAATAAATTTTGATTCGCTATAAAAATAAAATTATTGATATTTAATAAAGCCAATTCATGTAAAAATGCTTTCTGATTAGACTGTACAACTCCATTCTCCAAAAATAAAGTGTAATACCACATTCTGTTATTCACTTGTCGCCAATCATAAATATCAGAACGCTCCGTAAATTGATAAGGCTGAGAAGGCTCTAATTTAAAACTAACACGTTTTTCTAATTCAGACTTGAAACCATCAACCGTTAATTTATCAACTGTATACTTTAGTCTCGCTAATTTTCGATCGCCACGATTCCCAAAATCACGCTGAATTGTCAATACTTCATAAGCAACTTTCAACACTTTTTCTTCAGAATCAACAAAACCAATTTCGGTTGATAAACGCGAATATGTATTTGGATTTCCGTGAGTTGTTGACAAACCTCCACCAACAGCGATATTGAAACCTTTCAATTCATTATTTTCGATAATCGCAATCAGTCCCAAATCATTTGCAAAAACATCTACATCATTAGTTGGCGGAATAGCAATTGCAATTTTAAATTTTCGAGGTAAATAGCGGTCTTCATACAAATCATCTTTCTCTGTTTCGCGTTCGTAAATCTTTTCATTATCCACAAAAATCTCATAATAAGCTTGTGTTTTAGGCAACAAATGTTTTGATAATTTATCTGCATATGCATGAATTTGAGCATGAATTGGCGAAAGCAACGGATGAGAACTCGCAATTACATTTCGGTTTACATCGCCACAAGCTGAGATAGAATCTAACGTTGCTTGGTCAAACGATTGTAAAGTTGGACGCAATTGATGTTTCAAAATTCCGTGCAATTGAATGGTTTGACGCGTTGTAATTTTTAAAACGCCTGTTCCATATTGTTCAGAAGTTTCGTGAATTGCCAACCATTTATCAGCGTCAATAATTCCACCCGGAATACGCAAACGAATCATAAACGAATACAATTTGTCTAACTTTTTTTCTGCGCGTTCTTCTCGTCTATCGCGATCATCTTGCACATACATTCCGTGAAATTTCACCAAAGCTTCGTCATCTGCACGTACATTTCCAGTGTGATTATCTAGCTCTATACTTTCTTTTAACGTACCGCGAAGTCCGTCACTTTTTATTTTAATTCCTTCTATAGGAGATTGTTTTTCTATACTCATTTTATTAGTTATTGGTTGATTAGTAAACATCTTTTTGGTAGCGACCTTCTTCTTCCAATTGTTCCAGAAAATTTTTCGCTGAAACCTCATCTTGATTTGATTCTTTTGCTATTAATTCGATCAAAGCACTTTCTACATCTGTACTCATTCCGTCTTTTTGACCGCAGACATACAAATACGCACTTTCGTTTAACCTATTTTAAAGTTCTTTTCCTCGTTCTTTCACTCGATCTTGCACATAAATTTTATGTTTTTGATCTCTCAAAAAAGCTGTATCTAATTTGCTTAAAACTCCTGTTGAAAGCCATTCCTGAATTTCAGTTTGATAATAGAAATCCGAAACAAAATGTTGTTCACCAAAAAACAACCAGTTTTTACCTTCTGCGCCAATTGCATCACGATGTGTCAAAAAACTACGAAAAGGTGCAATTCCTGTTCCCGGACCAATCATAATTACCGATTGATTTTCATCTGGAAGTTTGAAATTTTTATTTTTATGAATGTAAAATTCTATGGATTTATCATGCTCAAAATCTGCTAAAAACTGAGAACATAATCCAGTTTTTTGTTGATCAGAAACTGAAAAAGTATTCAGACTAACCGTTAAATGAATTTCATTATCATATGCTTCATTCGATGATGAAATCGAATATAAACGTGGTGCAATTGGATGCAAAAGATTTAAAATATCATCAAATTTCATTGTAGATTCTGACGAATAATATTTTGATAATAAATCAATTAAATCAATCTTAGTTTCAAGAATTTCTACATTTAAAATTGTTGCAAATTGATCGATTGATTTTTTAGAAAGTGCTCTAATATTTTTTTCTTCAAGTTCTTTTGCGCGATTTTCTTCATTGAAAAATTTTGCAATCGTTAAAATTTCGGTTTGATTATTTTTTGGATAAACACCCAAAGCATCACCTGGTTCGTAATCTACTTGCTCATCAACTGCTATTTCGATATGATACGTTTCATTGTTTGAATCTCTATCATTCAAAACGATTTCATCTTTTATAATTCCTTCGTACGATTTTTTCTGCGTTGAAGAATTTTGCAATTTTTGAGATTGTACAACCGTTGAATTTCCTTCTGATTGAATAGTTTTTAAAATATCCGCAAACCAATTTTCGGCAATTTCTTGATAATCTAAATCTACTTTTACCAAATCGAAAACGCGTTGTGCGCCTAGTTTTCCAAATAATTCATCAATTTCTTCTCCTGATTTACAGAAAAACGGATAAGAAGTATCGCCCAAACCAAAAACAGCAAACTTAGTTTGATTTAATTTTAGATCAGAGTTACTCAAATTATCATAGAATTTTTGCGCATTTTGAGGTAAATCTCCATCTCCTTGCGTACTAAAAATTTGAATTAAGAATTCTTCCTTTTCAATTTTTTCGAGTGGATATTGAAACGCTTCAATCGCTTTGGCTTGAATTTTATTCATCTTAAAAATTCCAAGCAATTGATTAGCTAATTTCTTCGCATTTCCTGTTTCAGTTCCATAGATTATTGTAGGTTTGATTGAGGTTAAAACTTTTTGTTCTTGAGGTACTTCTTGTGTTTGATTTGCAACTAATCCAGCCAAATAACCATTTGTCCAAATAATTTCGTCACGTGATAATTCTTTGACTAAACTTTTTACTAAGTTCAATTTTTCGTTAGCTAGCATAAGAAATTGTTGTTTTATGGTTATCAAAATATGAGTTGGAAGTTGGTTGTTCATCTAACCAAGCGAATGATTGATGCAAATTAACAACATGACCAACGATAATTAAAGTTGGTACAAAATCAAAGGTTGGTAAATGTTTTTCTACAATATTTTCAAAAATAAAAAACTTGCGTTTTCTGATCTGGAGTTGTCGCTTGTTGAATAACTGCTAAACCTTTTTCGGTATCAATTCCATTCAAAATCAACTGATCAGCTAAAGTTTGCAAACGCTGTACACTCATATAAAAAACCAATGTATCAGACGTTTTTGCCCAATCTTTCCATTGTTTGTGTTCAATAGATTTCAAATCGCACAACGTCAACATGCGAACTCCTTTCGAATGATTTCGCGCTGTCAATGGAATTCTCGTGTAAGCTGCAGCACCAAAAGCAGCCGAAATACCTGGAATTATTTCGTACGGAACATGATTTTTTTTCAAGGTTTCTAATTCGTCCAAAATATTAGAGAAAAGTGAAGCATCACCTCCTTTCAATCGAACCACTAATTTTCCTTGCATTACAAACTCAATCATCATATCGTTAATATCTTTTTGAGGCGTATGAATGCCTTTCGAACATTGTTTTCCGACATAAATAACCAACGCATCTTTTGACGCATATTCGTCTATTAACACTGGAGAAACCAAGCGATCTGTCAAAATAACATCTGCTTTTTTTGATATAATTTAATGTTTTGAGCGTCACCAATTCTGGATCTCCATGACCAGCGCCAGCCAAAATTACTTTTCCTATTGTTGTTTGCATGTTTGTAATAAATAAGTTGATTGATAAGATTTAATTGATGTTTTAATCAATAAACATCAAAGCAGCGACTGTATTTTTCGTTGTTTCGTCAATCAAAATGGCATTTCCTGTATGAATATTTTCTTTGAAAGAATCAAAAAATAAAGGTTGATTTGTTTTTAAAACAACTTGTCCAATATCATTTAACTTGATTTCTTCAGATGGAATAAATTCCCAATTATTAATATCCCATTGTTGATCGATTGTTTTGATTTTTGCACGAACCGAATGAAAACGATGTTGCAACACATACGTTTTTCCTTGTTGTAATGCATTATTGTCTAACCAACAAATCCACGCTTTTAGCACATTTGTAGTTTGCGGTTCTTCGGAAGTTTTTACAATTGTGTCTCCTCTACTGATATCTATATTATTTTCGAGATGAATCACAACATTTTCTCCTGCTTCAGCATGTTGTACTTCTTCCAAATGACGTTCTATTTTAACAATTTTTGATTCGATATTTGATGGATAAACTTTAATAGAATCCCCAACTTTGTAGGCTCCACTCAAAATTTGCCCCGCATAACCTCTATAATCGTGATGCTCTTCATCTTTTGGACGAATTACCCATTGAACCTGAAAACGAGCTGCTAAATTTTTATCTGTTTCAATCGAAATTGTTTCCAATTGATGCAATAATGTTTCTCCATTGTACCAAGGCGTTTTTGCAGATTTTTCGACAATATTATCGCCAACCAAAGCAGAAACTGGAATATAAGTTACTTCATCATAATTCAATTGATCTTGAATTTGTTGAAAATTATTTTTTATCTTTTCGAAAATATCTTGTGAATAATCAACCAAATCAATTTTATTAATGGCGATAATTGCTTTTTTAATTCCCATTAACGATCCAATACTTGCATGACGTTTTGTTTGAGAAGTGATTCCTTTACGTGCATCAACCAAAATAATAATCAACTCTGAATTTGAAGCTCCTGTAATCATATTTCGCGTGTATTGCTCATGTCCAGGCGCATCTGCAATAATAAATTTTCGTTTTGCAGTCGAAAAATATTTGTACGCTACGTCTATTGTAATTCCTTGTTCGCGCTCGGCACGTAAACCATCTGTAATCAAAGACAAATCAATTTCGTCGTCTTCATTTGATTTACGTTTTTCTAAAACACCCAATTGATCGGTGTGAATACTATTCGAATCGTAAAGTAAACGCCCTATTAAAGTACTTTTACCATCGTCTACGTTTCCTGCTGTTATAAATTTTAATGCATTCATTTTACTTAATTCCTATAGATATTATAGAGTTTTGTTTAAAAAAATTTTGACTTAGAAATAACCTTGTTTTTTACGTTCTTCCATCGCCGATTCTGACAATTGATCATCCAAACGAGTTTGTCCTCTTTCGCTAATTCTTGTATTGATAATATCAATAATAATATCTTCAATCGTAGAAGAATCTGAAGGTACAGCCGCTGTACACGTCATATCACCAACCGTTCTGTATCGTACTTTTTCTACCACAACTTCATCGTCTGCATTTGGCTGAATAAAATCTGAAGTCGCTATTAATTTATCATTGTAAACAATACATTCACGCTCGTGAGCAAAGTATAAATTTGGCAATTCGATGTTATTTTGTTTGATATAATTCCAAACATCTAATTCTGTCCAATTGCTAATCGGAAAAACACGAACATTATGTCCTTTTTCAATTCTTCCGTTCAAAATATTCCACAATTCAGGACGTTGAAGTTTCGGGTCCCATTGGCCAAAATCATCACGAACTGAGAAAATACGCTCTTTTGCACGTGCTTTTTCTTCATCGCGACGAGCTCCTCCAATACATGCATCAAATTCATTTTCTTCAATCACATCTAATAACGCATACGTTTGTAAGGCATTACGAGAAGGAAAACGGCCAGAAGTTTCTTTCAGATTATATTTTTTTATAGCATTTTCTACAGAGGCTACAATCAATTTTTCACCGATTTTATCAACCAAATAATCTCTAAATTTTATCGCTTCAGGAAAATTGTGTCCTGTATCTACGTGTACTAAAGGAAAAGGAAATTTCCCTGGACGAAAGGCTTTCAAAGCTAAATGAATCAAAACAATCGAATCTTTTCCTCCTGAAAATAACAATGCTGGACGCTCAAATTGAGCAGCTGTTTCTCTCAGAATGTAGATTGCTTCGTCTTCTAATTGATTTAAATAATTTTTTTCTTGACTTGACATTCTTTCTAACTTTCTAACTTATTTTTTGACAATAAAAAACTCCTCAAAATTTTAGAGGAGTTCATGAACTATTATTTTCGTAATTAATACATCACAACATATTCCACCTCTTGTAAAGAGCGACACATATACATTGACATATTAAATACTATTTTTTTCATTTTTCATGTTACATTTCTGAGTTCAAAATTATATTATTTTTCTAAATAAATATAATTAATAGAATAGTTTAAATAACAAACCTATTTTTCAAACAATTTAAAGAAAATTATCCTAAATAAGTTTATTCAATATAATAATAATCTATAAAACCGATAGATTTTATGTTGTAAAAGTAAAAATTTTATTTAAAATACAAAGATTGATTCCAAAAAAAGATAAAAAATTGAATATTTCGGGGACTTGCTTACCTTTGCAAAATGTCAAGAAAAGCGAAACAAAAAATCATATTAAATAATATAGAAGTTTTACGTGCTGGTGCAAAAGGTGTATCGGTTGGTAAAACAGAGGAAGGAAAAACGGTTCTGATAAAAGGCGCAATTCCAGGAGACGTTGTAGATGTACACGTTTTGAAGAAAAAAAGTAGCTATTTAGAAGGACAAGCAATCGAAATTCACACAAAATCTCCTTATCGCGTTCAGCCAGAATGTGAGCATTTTGGTGTTTGCGGTGGTTGTAAATGGCAAGATATGAGCTATGATGCGCAATTAAAATTTAAGCATGACGAAGTGGTTAACAATTTGGTTCGTATCGGAGGTTTCAAAGATTTAGATGCTGAAATTGTTCCAATTTTAGGTTCTAAAGAACAATATTTTTACCGTAATAAATTAGAGTTTACTTTTTCTAATGCACGTTGGTTAACGTTAGAAGAAATTCAGTCTGGGAAAGAATTTGACGACCGTGACGTAGTTGGATTCCATATTCCTGGTGCTTGGTCTAAAGTTTTGGATGTTACAAAATGTCACTTGCAACGTGATCCTTCTAATGCGATTCGTGTCGAAGCAAAACGTTTTGCATTAGAGCATCATTTAGATTTCTTCGATTTAAAAAATCAAGAAGGTTTATTAAGAACATTAATGATTCGTACTTCTCAGAATGGACAAGTAATGGTTTTGGTTCAATTCTTCCGAGAAGAGAAAGAAAATCGTGAAGCTTTCTTACAAAACTTGAAAGATAAATTCCCTGAAATCACATCTTTATTGTATGCAATCAATCCAAAACAAAACGATTCTGTTTATGATTTAGATATCGAAGTTTTTGCTGGAGATGATCATATTATGGAAAAGATGGAAGATTTGAACTTCAAAATTGGTCCAAAATCTTTCTATCAAACAAATCCAGAACAAGCTTACGAATTATATAAATTAACACGTGATTTTGCAGGTTTAACTGGAGATGAATTAGTATACGATTTATATACTGGAACTGGAACAATTGCGCAATTCGTTTCGAAAAAAGCGAAAAAAGTAGTTGGTGTAGAATCTGTTCAAGAAGCAATTGATGCAGCAAAAGCGGCTGCAAAATTTAATGGAATTGATAATTGTGATTTCTATTGTGGTGATATGAAAGATGTATTGAATCAAGATTTCATTAACGAACACGGAATTCCAGATGTAATTATTACTGATCCTCCACGTGATGGAATGCATAAAAAAGTGGTTGAAAATATTTTGTTTATGAATCCTAAACGTGTTGTTTATGTTTCGTGTAACTCTGCTACACAAGCGCGCGATTTAGAATTGATGAAAGATCAATATAAAATTGTTAAAGTTCAACCAGTTGATATGTTTCCACAAACACATCATGTAGAAAATATTGTACTTTTAGAGCGAATTTAAAATTCAATCAAAAAAAAAATGAAAAATATTCAACGTTTTCTAGCCTACTCAATTTTTGCTTCTATAATTTCTTTAGCATTTTATAGTTGTGAAGATGATGATATTTGTACCGACGAAGGTGATGTTCCACGCATGGTTGCTGATATGTATTATGATGGAACTAATGTTCCTTTGGAAGATTCTATTTATTATTGGGCGTATGTTTATAATGATTCGATTACGAAAGGAATTAGAGAAGCTACAGGAACGAGTAAAGATACTGTCTTAATCGAAAAAAATTCTGCTTTAGGGAAAACAAGTTTCGGAATTACTTTGCGTCAAAATAGTAAAAAAGAGATTTACTATACTATAGCGCAAGGTCCAGATATAGATGTAAAAGATTCTATAACGGGTAAAGTCATCAGAACAATTCCTGCAAAACGTGATCGATTGATTTTAAAATACGATACGCTTGGAAATGGCTATACTTCTAAAGCTTGTGGTTTTGGATTAACTTTTAAAGGAGTTGATGTAAAATTGGTAACAAAAACTGGAAATGGAGCTGGAAATTGGATAAAGAAAATAGAAACTGTAAATACTGAAATTAAAGATGGTTCGACAACTATTATTAAGCTTTTTGCTGACGAGCGCAATTAATTTTGCATTTGGTCAAGAAAATAAAACTGATTCAACAAAAGTTTCGGTTACAGATTCTATTCTCAAAAAAAAATACCACGATATTTTTATCGGTGTAGACGTTTTCAATCCAATTGTTTCTGCTTTCAACGATAAAAAAGGAGTTAGCGCTTATGCTTCTTATCAAATCAATAATAAGTGGCATGCCGTTGTAGAAGCTGGTTTCGAGAAAAATAATTTCAATGAAATCAATTGGGATGTTGATGTTGACGGCGTTTTTGCAAAACTTGGTGCAAACTGGTTTATAACGCAAGATATCGAAAATCAATCGAACGGAATTTACATTGGTGGACGAATTGCGTATTCTAAATATTCGCAAACCATCAATAGTTATCCGATTAGAGATTTACAATCGAATGAGATTACAGGAACAGGAAGTTTGCCAAAAGCGAATGTAAGCAGTTATTGGATAGAAGCTGTGGTTGGTGGACGTGTAGAGATTTTCAAGAATTTTTATGGTGAGTTAGCCTTGCATCCTGCAGCTTATATTGGAGGTAAAAAAGATCAAGGAATTAATCCTTTGGTTATTCCTGGTTACGGAAAATACAGTGGTCCTTTCAATATGCCAGTTTTTTGGGGAATTGCTTATAAGATAAAGTAAAACTAAGGTTAAGATTTAGACTAAAGTTAAGATAAAGTATACAAAAAAAGGAACTCTAAATTGAGTTCCTTTTATGTTGATGCGAAGCTGAAATGAATTCAGCTTGACATTCTTTCTCTACATTATCATTAATAATCCTTAAATTAGTTTATCTAACTAAGTCATCCTGAATTCGTTTCAGTAACATATCATATAAGGAATTCTGAAAATATATTATGTTTATATACTTACAAACAAATATCGAACTGTTTTTTATATTGGAGTTACCAACAATTTAATTAAAAGAATAGAAGCTCATAAAGAAGGAATTGGTTCAGCTTTCACTCAAAAATACAATGTAAAATCATTAATTTATTTTGAAGATTTTACTTCAATTAGTCAAGATATGTTAAGAGAAAAGCAATTGAAAAATTGGAAACGGGAATGGAAAATTAATTTAATTAAATCTAAAAATCCAAATTTAGAAGATATTAGTATTCTATAATAAACAAAAAAGGAACTCTAAATTGAGTTCCTCTTTTTATATGTTCTAAAAAGATTTATAGATTAATCCAAAACCTTTGCTCCTTTTACTTTTTGATTCGTTAAAGCAATATCCAAAACTTCTTTCATTTCTTTTACAAAATGAAAAGTCATTCCTTTTACGTATTCTGCTTTAATTTCTTCAATATCTTTTCGGTTATCTTCGCACAAAATAATTTCTTTGATATTTGCACGTTTTGCCGCTAAAATTTTCTCTTTAATTCCGCCAACTGGCAACACTTTTCCACGAAGTGTGATCTCACCTGTCATTGCTAATTTTGCTTTTACTTTTCGTTGTGTAAAAGACGAAACCAAAGACGTCAACATTGTAATTCCGGCAGATGGTCCATCTTTTGGCGTTGCTCCTTCCGGAACGTGAATATGAACTTTATAATTCTCGAAAACTTCTGGTTTAATTCCCAATTCATCCGCATGCGATTTGATATATTCTAACGCAATTGTCGCAGATTCTTTCATCACAGTTCCAAGATTTCCTGTAATCGAAAGTCCTCCATTTTTCGCTTTTGATAAAATAGATTCGATAAATAAAATATCTCCACCAACACTTGTCCAAGCTAAACCTACTACAACTCCAGGTACCTCATTATTCTCATATTGATCTGGTGTAATAGAAGGTCCTAAAATTTTAGAAATATCTTCGATTGAATATTTAGCATTAAACTCTTCTTCCAACGCAATATGTTTTGCAGCTGAACGAACCAATTTTGCAACTTTCTGATTCAATTTTCGAACTCCCGATTCGCGCGTATAACCCGTAATCAAATATTCGATTTCTTTTTTACCTAACACAACATCTTTCTCTTTTAAGCCATGTTCTGTTAATTGTTTTGGTAGAAGGTGACGTTTTACGATTTCAGATTTTTCCTCGATTGTATAACCTGCAATATTAATCATCTCCATACGATCGCGTAACGGACTTGGAATATCTCCAATATTATTAGCTGTCGCAATGAAAAATACTTTCGATAAATCGTAGCCAATTTCTAAGAAATTATCATAAAAAGTTGAATTTTGCTCTGGATCTAAAACCTCTAACATTGCTGATGAAGGATCTCCATGCGCACTAGCCGACATTTTATCAATCTCATCTAAAACAAAAACCGGATTCGACGATTCAGATTTTTTGATTGACTGTAAAATTCTTCCTGGCATCGCTCCAATATAGGTTTTACGATGACCACGAATCTCAGATTCATCGTGTAAACCACCCAACGACATACGTACATATTTGCGCCCAATCGCTTCTGAAATAGATTTCCCCAACGATGTTTTACCAACACCCGGAGGTCCATACAAACAAAGAATTGGCGAACGCATATCTCCTTTCAATTTCAACACAGCAAGATGCTCCAAAATGCGTTCTTTCACATCTTCTAAACCATAATGATCATGATCTAAAATTTTCTTTGCATTCTTGATATCAAAGTTATCTTTTGTCAAGGTATTCCAAGGTAAATCCAACATAAATTCAAGGTAATTACGCTGAATATTATGTTCTGGCATTTGCGGATTTAGACGAGAAAGACGGTTGATTTCTTTATCAAAATGATTTGCTACATCTTCGCTCCAACTTTTCGTTAAAGCACGTTTGCGCATTTCATTAATTTCTTCTTCTGTCGAATTCCCTCCTAATTCTTCTTGAATCGATTTGATTTGTTGATTTAAGAAATATTCTTTTTGTTGTTGATCTAATTCTTTGCGAACTTTATTCTGAATCGTATTCTTTAATTCCAATTTCTGAAGCTCAACATTCATAAAACGCATCACTTCCATTGCGCGAAGTTTCATATCAGAAATTTCTAATAACAACTGTTTTTCATCTAAACTTAACGTCAAATTAGACGCTACAAAGTTGATTAGAAATGTATTACTTTCGATACTTTTTATAGCTCCTGCAGCTTCCGAAGGCAACATTGGATTTTCTTCTACAATCTGAAAAGCTAAATCACGAATTGATTCAATAATAATTGGATATTCTTTGTTGCGTGATGTCGGAACTTTTTCTGTCAAAATTTCTACTTCAGCCTTGAAATAAGGATCATTTGATACAAATTCTTTAACTTTGAAGCGTTTCATCCCTTGTAAAATCACCGTAATGTTTCCATCTGGCAATTTTATCATTCGCATGATTTTCGCAACTGTACCAACTGTATACAAATCGTCTTGTGTAGGATCTTCCACAGCAATTTCTTTCTGCGAAAGCACTCCAATAATGCGATCTTCTTTGTAAGCTTGTGTTAAAAGTTGTATAGATTTATCTCTACCCGCGGTAATTGGCGCAACCACACCCGGAAATAAGACAGTGTTTCTTAACGATAAAATAGGCAATACCGAAGAAATATCTTGCTTATTTAGCTTACTTTCTTCGTCTTTACTCATCAAAGGAATTAATTCGATTTCTTCTTCCATTACTTGTGCTAATGACAAATTGTCTATGTTCATAATTTTTTTATACGTTCAAAGTGTCAGTAAAACTATTTTTAACTGACGAAAGCCTTTCATAATAACAACATTATTAAGATTTGAATCTTGTCTAAAGCATTTAGAAAAGCGAGTATAAATAAGTCAAACGTTATGCCAATAAAATATATTGTCAGTTTTTCAATAAAGGTTTTGAATGAGGATGAATAATTATTTTCACAAAGATAAATTTTATTCATAGTTTTAATATCAATTACACAAATAAAATCAATGATAAAATATTACATATTCTTCATACTATTTATTTTAGGTTATATTACCATTTTTTCTCAATGGTCTGGCTTTTCTCCAATTTCAGAAACCTACTCTTCTAATGGGATATATAAATTAAAATCTATTTCATATGATAATTTTATACCTAATTTGAAAGGTGAATCAATTATATTTTTTAATCGAGAACGTGATAGCTTGAGACAAAATAAGGTATATTATAAACTAAATAGATCATTTGATTTAAATGAAAATTTTCCTTTCTTCCTTGCAATAAGTAATGATGGGAGAAAAATAATCTATTTTACAAATTATATAAACAGCAAAGATTTAGAGGAAAGAAATGTGACTTATTATATTGATGGAAAAATAGCTAAAACTTATTCCTCTGAAGAGTTTACCAATTGTGATAAAAACAAAGAGAAATGCAGACTATTTTATGAAGCCGAAAATAGAAATTTGTTCGAAAACTATACTTCTACCTACAAAGAGTACAATAAATCTTTATCAGAGAAAGATATTTTTTTAACTAAAAATTTCATCTTCAATAAAAATGATATTATTTACCTTATAGATAACAGAAAAAAGGTAACACTTTTTGATTTAGACAAAGGTGAAATAATCAAGTCTAATATTGATTTTGATTCTATTTATCCTGCAATAAAAAATATTGAACCTATAAAGAGTAAAATTTCAAATTATGAATATCCATATAAATATATAATAGATGTCAAAAACTCTCTTACTAATGAAAAAATAGCAGAAAGTATTAGTAAACTATCTAACTTAAAATTTATTCCGCTTGAGGATTCAACTTATAATAAATACAAACTTCATCAAATAGAAATAAGCGGCTATTTAAATAGAAATGGAAAATTTGAAATCGAAAATTTAGAAACAGATTCTATTTTTAATAAACAACAAATTGAAAACTATCTTTTAAATTCAACTTTTGAAACTGATTTTATTCCAAAAGAAGTTGACAAAATATATATCACAAATTTCTTTGGTAGCTATAGAAATTATGATGATAGAATTGCTGAATTAGAAACAATAAAAGATAAAGAAAAAAGAAGAATTGAAAGTGAAAAAAGACTTACTTTAGAAAAAATTGATAATATATACATTCCAAAAAATTTATATGAATCATTAACAGAATTAGATAAAATATTAGATTTCGAAAGCAAAAAACAACTCAAAGAATCAACAAATACTTTTATATTTAATTCTCACATGGGTGGTTTGGGTATGTGGATAAGAAACAATTGGGGAATTAATGGTGGTTCTAGATTATCGAAATATTTTAATGATAGAAATATTGGAAAACAAATGTTTGGAAACGTGTGGATATCCTAACGAAAGTTC
>NZ_DCOI01000019.1:0-30223 GCF_002322895.1 Empedobacter sp. UBA1574
GAGGATATGACGTACCCACATTGGAGGAGCTTCACCGATTGGAATGCCTGCTGAAATCCGAAAAATTGAAAGCTATAACCCTACTTTGCAATTAGGAATAGGTATAAATGCAACAAAGTGGCTCAACGATAAACGTGAATTAGGTGTTCGTGTCGGATTAAACGTAGAAGGTCGTGGAATGAAAACACAAGCGAAAGTAAAGAACTATTACACACAAATACAAAACGATACTGGAGCACAAACCAAAGGCTTTTTTACAGGACATGTCATTACCGAAATGGATAATGCTTATGTCTCTATGCCGGTTCTATTGGTATGGAACGCGTCTACAAAATGGAATTTATATGGCGGATTTTACTTTTCTGCCTTGATTGATAAATCTTTTTCAGGATATATTTACGATGGTGTTTTTAGAGAAGGAAGTCCAATCGGTGAACCTACAACATTTGAAAACACAGCAAAAGGTTTGTACGATTTTTCTGATTATTTAAGTCCTTTTCAATTTGGAAGCCAACTAGGAACTGAATATAAATTAAAGAATCATTTCAGTTTATTTTTTGATGTAACAATGGCTCACAAACAGGTTTTCAAAAAGAATTTCGAAGCCATTTCATTCAAAATGTATAACATATATGGAAATGCAGGATTTGCATATAATTTTTAATTCCTCAAGCATAATATTAAAATAATTCGAACTTACAGGTAACATACATCAAACAAAAGCGTCTATAGAATAGAACACGCTATCAACGTGTTATTCGCTAAAATTGATTTTATTACGTGTACGTTTATGAAAACCGAAATTATACAACCTCATCATCCTGAATTAAAAAATATCGTTCAGTATTTCATCCTTTTCAAATCTAAAAAAGATGAAAAGATTGACTATTCAACTTTCCCTAACACCAATTTGTGTCTTGCCATTTACAAACAGAATAAAATCATTCTCGAACAGAATAAAACAAACAAACATCTTTTTACCTTAAAAGGAAATGCTACATACAAAAGTTATTTATCAGGATTTCACGAATCTAATCTTAATGTAAGCATTGATGCTTCTTTAGATGAAGTTTGCATCATTTTTCATCCAGCTGCGTTACGCTTATTTACAAATATTTCGTACGATGAATTAATTAAAAGTGATGAAGTTTTCGAAATGATTTTCCCAAAATTTGCAACAGATTTTACAGAACAATTATTTGAGGAAAAGAATTCGTTGAAAAGAATTTCAATGCTCGAACATATATTATTGAAAAGCTTAAATCAAGATTATTTAAATACTAAAACTAAAGAAATCTTATACCTTATTCAACAAACAGATGAATTAAAAGTTGGTCCTTTAGCCAAAAATCTTTCGATGAATGAATCGACCTTGTATCGCCTGTTTATGAATCAAATTGGGCAAAGTCCAAAAACTTTTTTGAAAACAGTTCGATTTAGAAAAGCGCTAAATTCTATTCTCCATTTCGAAAAAGAAAAACTTACGCATATCGCTTACCAAAATAATTACACCGATCAATCTCATTTTATCCGCGATTTTAAAGAAATTACGGGACAATCGCCCAATCAATTAAGAAATAAAACAAGCATTCAACAAGAACAATTGGCTTGGATTTATGCGCAACATTAAGCTGCACGATTTTTACAATTTTTTCTTTGTTCTATACTTTTTCTTTGTTATAAATAAAATACAACATATGAAAAATCTTATTTTGATTAGCTGCTATTTGATTGCCTTCAGCTTTTGTTCATCAGTTTTTGGACAACAATTTTCGATAAATGGAAAAGTGATCAATCAACATGATAAAGCACTTGAATTTGCTGATATTCTTCTTTTTAAAAATGATAGTTTACTTATCAATCAAGCATATACAGATAGTCTGGGATTATTTTCTATGAAAACAGATGCTGGAAATTATTTACTTAAAATAGAACAGTTTGGCGTAGAATTTTATTCAGAAGAAATAGAAATTAAACAAGATAAAGACTTAGGACTTATCAAAATTCAAGATGCTACAACTTTAGAAGGTGCAACGGTTACAGCAAAAAAGAAACTAATTGAACAGAAAGTTGATCGTCTGGTTTGTAATATCGAAAATTCTATTGCTTCGCAAGGAATGTCTGCTTTGGACGCTTTACGAAACACACCAATGGTGAATGTACTGAATGATAATATTTCTATTGTAGGAAAAGGAAATGTTTCGGTTATGGTGAATGACAGAATGCTTAATTTATCAGGAAGCGAACTTACTAATTATCTACAATCGCTTCGTTCTGATGATATTGCGAAAATTGAAATCATTACAACTCCTCCTTCAAAATATGAAGCACAAGGAAATAGTGGAATTATTAATATTATTCTAAAGAAAAATCCTAATATTGGCTGGAGCGGGAGTGTAAATTCTTCGTATCAAAAAAATTCTTACAGTGGCTTCAGAACAGGTGCTACAATGAATTATCAATCGAAAAAATTAAGCACTTCGTTGAAATTAAGGCAATTTGATATGGCTTATAAAGCCGTTGGAGCTCGAGATCTTTTAAGCAAAACTAACAGTGTCTACAACTCGGAAACAAGAAAAGATACGCCCGATGGTTTTGGGTTAAACTACAGCCTTGATTATAAAATAAATGAGAAACAAAACATCGGTCTTATTTACGACTATTCCAATCAGCATTATAATATGAAGACGGATGGACTAAGCCATTATGAAACAAATTCTATTATAGATTCTACATTAGTAACCCTTCAAAAACAACGTTGGACAACACCAACACATACTTTGAATACTTATTATGACATAAAATTGGACAGCATTGGTAAAAAACTAAGTTTTACAGCGAATTACTTGAACGATAGTCCTAATAAAATCAACAATTTAAATACTTTTAACAACACGAATCAGCATAATGCTATTGTTCGAAATAATAGTAAAATGAAATATGCGATTTATTCGGTACAATCAGATCTTACGCTTCCTTACAAATGGCTGAACATAGAAACTGGAGCAAAATATACACTATTGGATAACAAATCGAATGTGGAATACTATGAATTTGATGAAGCAGATTTTGTTTTGAACCCATCGAATAGCAATATTTTTCATTACAAAGAACACAATTATGCGGCTTATGTTAGCTTTCAAAAAGATTTCAATCAAAAATGGTCAGCAAAAGCTGGTTTACGATACGAATACACTTCGCTAGAAGGTTTTACACCAAATGACGAAAACAGCAGTCTGAAAAAGAACTACGGAAAATTATTTCCTACAGCTTATATCAGTTACAAACCAACTACAAATCATTCGTTCAGTATCAATTATTCCAAAAGAATAAATCGTCCCAATTTTCAATCTTTAAATCCATTCCGTTGGTACACGAATCCGTATATGTATTACACAGGAAATCCTAAATTACAACCATCATTTAATGATAATATTGAACTAAATTATTCGTACAAAGGAAAATTTACATTTGGACTTTACAATCAATTTAGCCAAAATAACACATCGAATATTGCACGTTTTTCGGACGGAATTTACAGCAATGTAATAGAAAATAGTTATGACCAAAACAGAACGGGATTCAATATTGGATATTACAACACATTTTTCAAAATTTGGGAAACCTCAATCAATGCAAATGCATCTTATACAATCACAAAACCGACCATTTCTGAATTGGAAAAACTGAAAGTTTATTCGATGTCATATACCTTTTACAACACTATTACATTAAATGAGAATAAAACGTGGTTTTTGATGCTAAACTTCTGGCATTCGCTTCCGTTCACGTATGCCAACATAAAACTGCAAGATCAATTGGAATTTTCGCCAGGCATTAAAGCTTCGTTTTTCGATAAAAAATTACAAGCTAATTTTGTGGTAAATGATGTATTCAAAACGATTAAAAACAAAGGGTATTCGTATAATGGCGATTATCGTTCGGAGTTTAATCAATACAATGATTACCGAGGTTTCAAACTTAGTTTAACATACAATTTTGGAAATAACAAAGTGAAAGAAAACAACAAAAAAGTGAATTTCGAGGAACAAAACAGAGCAAATTAAACTTAATACAAATCTCAAAAATATCAACTTAATTGTTAACCTTTAAATTTCGCCACTATTTATCAAAAAATATAAAAATAGTTATGGTGCATTCCGATGAATATGAGATATTTGTTTGATTTAACACATCAATATAAATTAACAAGAACTAAATTTAATGAAGAAAGCATTAGAAAATTATTCAATTCAATTTATCAAAGAAATTATTCCTGTAACCGTAGGTATTTTGATTGCACTGTTTATTGACAATTGGAACACAAATAGAAAAGACCAAGTGTATATTAATCAAGTTTTTTCAACGATAAAAAGTGAATTGAATGAAACAACGGAAGAAATAAAATACAATATTCCATTGCAAAATTCTTATGTTGATTCGCTTGAATACTATGCTGATAACAAAAGTGTTAACATTTTGGGTGTCACAATGAAATGTAAAGGTGTGTTTATTCCTCAGATTAAAACAAGCGCTTGGAAATCAGTTTCAACTTCCAAAATAGACTTGATAAATTATGATAAAATCACTTCTTTGTCTAATATTGAAGAACAAAAAGACATATTAAAGAACAAAACAGAATTTTTCATGAATTTCTTATACTCCAACTTTTATGAAACAGAAAAGAACAAAAAAGAAACTATCAAAATTTTAATATTAGACATTATTCAAACCGAAAAAACAATTCAACGACAAATTGATTTTTATAATAAGAAGTAAGGTGAAAGATGGATACAACTCGGATACAGAAAAGTAGTATTTTCGATATACACTAATTCATCTTAATCCTAAACTTACTATACAAGAGAGTTTTGATAATTAAAACTCCTATTATAGTTTTTCCATCTTTTATTCAATTTTTCTGATTGTAAATGCGCAGCATTTGGAGTTAAATAATCACAACTTACTTGTGGTCTCAATTCATTATATGATTTAAGACTATTATTAACTTTAATCTTTGTCTGATCAAAACCTAATGAGCTTTCATACAGGTTAAACTCCATTTTAATCATTCCATTAACCCTTTCTGCCATTGCATTTTCATAGGGATCACCTTTTTCGATCATACTTATGAGCAATAAATCTCTGATCTATAATTTCGCATCCAAACATCAATTTCCTAAACCATAAATTCTAGTAACTTCTTTTCTTGGTAAACCACTTTCAACTTTTTCTGTTTTTTTCATACACTTGCAATTTGTGTATAGCTAATTCAGGACAAGTCATATCCTTTAATCCTGAAATGACTCCAGACGAATTCAAATTTTGTTCTTTACTCAAATTAGGTTTTACAACAAAAGATATTACAGAATACAACAACCTTGCAATAAGAACTGTGCAAACAAGAAAAAGTAGATTAAGAAAAACCTTTGACATCTCTTCTGAAATCGATTTATACAAATGGATTGACGAAGTTTGAAGGATGAATGACATAGCTAAATCACCTCTATTTACAAGAAGTAAAAATATTTTATGTAAACAATATTCATAAACTTTAACACATTGATTTTTAAGTATTCATTCCAAAAATGAGACATTTTTCTTAAATTAGTATTTAAACGAATGAAATATGAAAATCTTATATACTTTATTTACAATTATTTGTTTATCGCAATTTAGCTATGCGCAATATTTTACTTTAACATCAAATGGATTTGTTTCATCTAAAGATAAAACTGATTATATCGTAATTGATAAACCAAATACCAAAAAAAATGAGTTATACAGAATTGTGTTGTCAGCCTTATCGAGTATGTACAAAGATCCAAAGAAAGTATTGAGTTTAGCCGAAAATGAAAGCATAACAATAAATGGATATGAGCAAGAAGCTTTAACTGTAAAACAAAAAATGAATTATATGCAAATAGGAAAGTCAAAGATTGAATATGACTTATCTTATTCGATTACAATTCTCTTTAAAGATGATAAAATTCGAATTAATCGACCTTCTTTTGAAGCAAGAAAGTGGAATTCGAGCATAGGAGATTATTATTATCTCGTATTGAATCCAACAAGCAAAAACAAAAATTCTATCTATAATAAAAAGAATGAAGTCGATTATCCTGATGCAGTAACTGGTTTGGAGAATCATTTTAATAAATTAATTCAAGAGATTTTAGATAAATCGAATAAAATTAATAATTGGTAAAAATTATAGAACCTCTCTATAGAAAATAAATTCAAAAATCTATTCTTTAGCCCATATATTTGTTCTCTTTTACCTATCCTACTCTACGATTTTTTTTGCTTTATTGGCTTTCGAATCATTCCTGCAATCATTAATCTTATTTTTTAGTTCGGTGTTTAATTCCCTTAAAATAAAAAAGCGAATCAAATGATTCGCTTTCATAAATTAAAAATTGTATGTAAAACTTAGATTAAAAGTTCTTCCACGTCCAGCGTAATAAAACAATTCTGGAACTTTATATGCACTATACAAAACTTGTGATTTTGCGCTCCAAATTGTTTGATAATCGGTATTAAAAATATTCTGAACACCTAAATTAATTTTACCAAAAGGTAATTTGTAAGCAACCATTAAATCTGATGTATTGTATGAATCGATCACATTTTCCAAACCATCTGTGTATTTGAAACTTTGTAAAGTTTGAAATCTAAAATTCCAATTATCAAATCCATAACCTGCATAAGCTGTAAATTTAGAAGGTCCAGAAGTTGAAACATCTTGTTTTTGCCAATCACCATTTTTCTCCACTTCAGATTTGATTAGCAATGTATTTGCTCCAACATAAAATCCTCCGTTCGTATAAGAAACCTCTGCTTCTACGCCCATATTTCTTAATTTTTGATCAACCACTTCTACCCAAAGATTTAGTCCATCACGTTTTAAAGCAATATTTTTGTCGGAATTACTGATAAATCCAGAGATTTGTCCTTTAAATCCATTATTTGTTCTGAAACGATAACCAAGTTCAAATTGTCCTGTTTTCACACCAGAAAGAGGAGAATCTTTTACATTCACACTCGAACTTAAATCCCAATTATTGGTTGCAGAATTAAATTTATAATTTCCATATCCATAAAATTTTGATGGATCAGCTAATGAAACTCCTTGTGAATAAGTTGTCCAAATTTGGTTCAATTCATTAATTTTATATAACAAACCAGCATTTAGCATCGTCATATTATAGCTACTTTTTCCACCTGGAATATAATCGGCACTGTTTCCATAACCATTAGCGATTTGCAATTGTTGAGTAGAACCAATAAAATCATCCAACTTAATTGAAATATCTTGGTAACGAATTCCTCCCGAAACTTTCAATTGGGGTAAAATATCATACTCAGCTTGCGCATATCCAGCAAAACTTGTAGAATGATTAGTTGGATAACGATCAATCGTTAAAACAGTGTGATTAATCATTCCTCCACTTGATAATGACTTCTGAGAATCAAATACATTTTGTTGACCTTCAAACTTTTCAAAATCAACATCTGCACCGTATGTTAATTTCAATTTTCCCCAATCTTTGACCAAAACAGCTTTTAGACCCGAATAATACGTATCCTGTTGAGAAGCCGACATATAAGGACTTGTCCCAGAAGGCAACGTTAAATTACCTGGGAATGGATAAAATCCTAATTTTTCAACACGAGAAGCAAATTGAACATACACATCTTGCCCTCCTAAAATATTAGTTCCATTATAACTCAATGTTCCCATTACACGCTCTGTTCCTGGATTTTTATCCGTATCAAAACCATCACGCATCTCCAAAACAGAAGCATCTCCTTTGGTTAAAACACTAATGTTTTCACCTAAATATAAACTACGATCTCCACTATATTTGGAACGATAATATTGCACAGATCCATTGATTTGATGCTTCGGATTGAATTTATAACCTGCTGTTGCCAACACATCAATAGATTGATTATATTGTAAATCTAATTGCGAAATATCTGCAAATATTTGATCTCCATCTGCATCATAAGCTCCACCATTTTGTTGAAATGCAACAGCCAAACATCCCGTAAATTTATCATTTTTGTAACCAATAGATTGAGCAACGCGCCAATCATGATCATCACTTCCTGAAAAACCTGTACGTAAACCAAGTTCTGTTTCGCCACTAATTCCATTTTTTAGTGCTTTTTTCGTCACAATGTTGACAATACCACCTGTCGCATTTCCGCCATAAATTGCGCTTGCACCAGATAAAACCTCAACTCTTTCGATATTAAACGGATCAATTGCATCTAATTGACGACTTATGTTACGGATACTGTTTAAAGAAACTCCATCTATCATCACCAGCATTGAACGTCCACGCATATTTTGACCATAATTTGATCTTCCTTGCGAACCAACATCCATCCCTGGAATCATAATCGCTAAAGCTTCTTTTAATGGAACACCATTTTTAGCTTGTTGTGCAATTTGTTCTTGATTGATCACCCAAACAGTTCCTGCCAAATCAGATATTTTAGTAGGTTTTCTTGAAGCAACTACCACAACATCATTCAAATCTGTGGATATACTATCATTCGTTTGGGCATATGACAGCGAGGCACTCCCCAATAAAATTGTTAAACAGATGATATTTTTTTTCATAGTGTGTTTTTAAATAATTTATATTTGCTGCAAATATAATTTTTATTTATTCTAAATTAATTTTTATTAATGAAAAAATATTTTCTCTTCTTTCACAAATGGTTTGGATTATTTACAGGTATTATTGTTTGTATTGTGGCAATAACAGGAGCTATATTTTGTTTTCAAGATGAAATAAAAGATACTCTTTTTGATTATAGAAAAGTCGAGATTGTTCATCAACCATTCATAAAACCAAGTAAAATTATCCATAAAGTACAAGACAAAAATCCTAAACATGTTGTGCTTCGAGTGATGTATATGGATAAAGATCGATCAACGGTTGTGATGACGATGGATGATAAAAAAGAATCTTACTTTGTGTATATTAATCCATATTCAGGGAAAATTTTACATCAAGAAAATATGAAACAAGATTTTTTCTTGGTGATACAATACATTCATATGAATCTTTTATTGGGTGATATCGGAAAAAATATAATTGGTTTTTCAACTGTTATTTTTATCATGATTATGATAAGCGGTTTAATTCTTTGGTGGCCCAAAAAGAGAAAACAAGCTAAAAATGGGTTAACGATAAAATACAAAGCAAAATGGAAACGTATCAATTATGATTTGCATAATGTACTGGGATTTTATGCTTTTAGTATTGCATTTATTGTCGCTTTATCAGGTATTGCATTTAGTTTCAAACCTGTTCGCAATTCATATATGCAAATCGTTAATCTTGGAAAATCATTTCCAAATGAAGAAAAAGGATATGTCTATCAACCTAAAAAAATGTTAGAAAACAATTACACTATTGTTGATTCTGCATATGCTTATAGTTTAAAAAATAGTCCAACAGCTTCTATGTATTGGATTTATTTACCCGTACCCGAAAAAAATCCTTTGGCCATAAGAGCGTATCATAAAAGTTTGCGTTATTATGCGGTTGACGAATATCAATTTGATTCGGAACAATTTCAGGTTTCTCAATTAATGAATGAGAATTTATCAAATGGTAAAAAGTTTGCAAACTCAATGTACGACATTCATACAGGACAAATATTAGGTTTATTTGGTAAAATATTAGCCTTTACTTCTTCAATAATTGTGGCAAGTTTACCTATTACAGGTTTTATAATTTGGCGAAATAAAAAACGGAAGCAGAAAAGAAAATAATTTTATTCAAACAATTGTTGAATAGATTATAAAATTTATTATTTCTATTAATTATATGTAAATTTTCAAACCAAATTATTACGCTAACATCTTAATACATTTTGTAAATTTGTGCTTCAAAAATAAGCGAATATGCAAGGACCAATTGGTGTTTTTGACTCTGGTTATGGAGGATTAACCGTTTTCAAAGAAATACAGAAAAAACTTCCGCAATACGATTATATCTATTTAGGTGATAATGCTCGTTGCCCTTATGGAATTCGCTCGTTTGAGACAGTTTATGAATACACCAAAGAATGCGTTTTTAAATTGTTTGATTTGGGATGTAACTTGGTTATACTTGCTTGCAATACAGCTTCTGCAAAGGCTTTACGAACAATTCAGCAAAATGATTTACCCGAAGGCAAAAGAATTTTGGGTGTTATACGCCCAACAACAGAATCGATAAATGAATACACAAAGAATAACAAAGTCGGAATTTTAGCTACACAAGGAACTGTTTTGTCTGAATCGTATAAAATCGAGATGAACAAATTTCATTCAACAATTGATGTTTTTCAATTGGCTTGTCCACTTTGGGTTCCTTTGGTTGAGAATAATGAAATTGATAGCAAAGCTGCGCACGATATTGTAGAAAAAGATATTCAACGCTTATTTGATCAATCATCCGAAATCGATACAGTTGTATTGGCTTGTACACATTATCCGCTTCTTCTTCCTGTTATTTCGCAATATGTACCAGAAAATGTAACAATTCTTTCGCAAGGAGAATTGGTCGCGAATAAATTAACTGACTATCTACATCGTCATCCCGAAGTAGAAACACAATGTTCAAAAAATGGGCATCTTACATTTTATACGACAGATGATGCGAAAAGTTTTGAAGCAAATACAACAATTTTTTATGGTCAGAAAATTACTGCTTCACATTTAGATGTTTAAAATATTTTTCCAGAAAATATACCAATAAAAAACCGAGCTAATGCTCGGTTTTTTTATTATGCTTTTGGACAAATTATGAAACTGCTTCTACATTCAGAATTTCATATTTTTTTGAGCCATCATTTGCTGGCCATTCAATTACATCACCAATTTTATAACCAATTGTTGCTAAACCTTCGTCCATTAAAATAGAATGACGATTCTTTTTCGGTTTTGCCTTTTCTGGGCTAACAAAATTTAATTGATATTCTTGATTTGAATTTAATTCTTTTATTGTTACTTTTTTCCCAACAGTCACAATATTATCAGCCAAATCTCTTCTCAAAATTTGTTCTGCATGACGCAATTCTTTTGTTAAGATATTTTCTTGTTCTGCTGTTACTTTTTTTCTTCTTAAATGGTCTTTAATTAAATCGTATAATCCTGTTGTTAAAATAATATTTGTTGTCATTTTGATAAATTCTTAGTTAAACTTTCAATCATTCGAAGAAGATTCTCTAAGACTCAAATATCAAATAACCGAAAATAAAATTCGCTAAAATTTGATACAAATCTCCTTACAGAAAATTGAAAATAATTGATAATTGAAAAAAATAGAAGGTTCCCTGTCTCGAGTCGTAACAGGGATTAGTTGATAAACTCTTTCGAGCTTCTTAAGAAAGTATCATCATGCAAATATGCCAACGACAAAAACAACCACAATTGGTTGTTTCTTCTATAGATGTCAATAAAATTTGCCATGAATTGATTCTAAAATGATTAATTCAAAGTTACGATATCTTTCTCAATCTAAAAAATATAAACCTTTTAAGATTATTTCATTAATGTCATTTCAATAAAAAGAAACTTGAATTCAATTTCTGAAAAAACTGATAATCTTCATTTTCAAAATAAATAAAAACTGTCTAATTTTATAAAAATTTTAAGGAATTGAAATCTTACCTTTTCATACTAACTGTTGTTCTAATAACTTGTAGACCATTGCTACCTGTTATTGACTATTTGGTAAATTATGATAAGATTTCTAACGAATATTGTGTTAATATAGAGCGTCCAGAATTATTGTGTAATGGAGTTTGTTATCTGAAAGAACAAATTTCCAAGACTGTTAATGATGAACAAAATGATGATAATAAAATTCAAGTTTCTTTGCGTGCAATTGATTATTTTATTTATCAACCTACCTTCGAAATTAACACATTTACCTTCATAAAATCTATTGAAAAAATTTCGACTATCGAATTAGCTTTCGAAACTCAATATCAATTAGATCAACAACTTCAGCCTCCTATTTGATAAATAATTCTTGTTTATCAAATTATTATCTCATTAACATTTAATCAAGTTGACATTTCATATAAGATTTGTCAAAAGTTTCAATTGTTTATTGATTGCATTGTTCGTGCTTTTAATTGGTTTTCGATCACTAATTCCTTTTACTGTATTCATTAGTACTCAGGAGAAGATTATTGATGAGTATTGTATCAATAAAGAGCGACCAGAAATGCAATGTAATGGAAAATGTTATTTATCGAAGCAACTAAAAGAAACAGAACAAGAATCTGATTCGGTTTTAGTAAAAAATATTCGATTTGCAGAAATTTTTATACATTTCGAATCCTTAAATATTCCATTTATTCAAGATTTTATTGTAAAAATAAAACATCGATTCTTTTGGCTATCATCCTATTCTATCGATTGGGTTTTTAAATATCTAAAACCTCCAATTGTTTAATTAATAGAACAAATATTCAGTATTGGAGAACAATAATTGTTTTCCAACAGCATTTTTATTCAAAAAAATTAAACAATTATTACAATGAAAACAATCAAATATTTTTTAAACTTATCATTTATCGCATTACTTACTTTATTTACTTCCTGCAACAACGATGATGATTTCTCTGAAATTAAATCTACCGAAACAGGTAAAATTCAATTAAAGTTTGAAAATGGATTTGATAATTTGGGAGGAATTGTTTTAGATCAAACAACGCAAACCTCATCAAACGGACAAAAACATAAATTGACAACATTAAAATATATCATTTCTAACATCACATTAATTGATGAAAAAGGAAATGAATTTGATTATCATAAAAACGATCCAGACAAAGGCGCTTTTGTTATTAATCAAGATTCTGCTATAGCTAATGTCGTTTATTTAAATTTGGATAATATCCCTCAAAATAAATATACAAAAATACGTTTCGGACTTGGTGTATCTCAGAAAGCTTATTTATTAGGACAGACTGGGCAAGCTACTTTTTGGGAAAAAGCAAAGAAAAATGGAATGACTTGGGCTTGGGCTGCTGGTTATGTTTTCTTTAAAATAGAAGGTTTTTATGGCAAAACTACTACTGATACTTTCTTCTTAACTCACACAGGAAATATGGGAGATATTAACAAAAATAATGTTCAAGATTTATATAAAGAAGTAACATTAGATTTACCTACATCTGCACGAGTAACTTCTAAGATTAAGCCATCTATTCATATTATGGCAAATTTGAATACCTATTTAAGTGGTAACCATAAATTGACATTAGATGAATCGAACAATAATATTATGGGATCTTCCAACTTTGCACAATTTGTAACAGAAAACATACAAAATATGTTTCGAGTTGATCATGTACATAACGACGAAAAAAATCAATAAAGTTTATAGCGGTGTTTGTAAAACACCGCATAATTCCACAAACAATGAATAAAATAATAACAATTATATTCAGTTTATTCATCTTGTTAAGTTGTAACGATGATGATATTGATTATGGACAAATCGTTTATGAACCTTATCAATTAGAAGTTCCTTCTTATTTTCCTAAAATAACATTTGATACAGATAAATATCCGTTAACTAAAAATGGAGTTGAGTTAGGAAAAAAACTATTTTATGAAGGTCGATTATCTAGAAATAATACTATTTCATGTGCTTTTTGCCATATTCAAGAAAATGCCTTTACTCACCACGGACATCCTGTTAGTCATGGAATTGATGATCGATTAGGAATTCGAAATGCTCCTCCTATTCAAAATTTGGCATTTCTAAATCGATTTATGTGGGATGGCGTTATTCATGATTTAGCTCAACAACCAATTTCTCCTATTACAGCTGAAGAAGAGATGGATACTACTTTTCCCGAAATCATTAAGAAATTATCATCAGATTCTTCTTATCGAAAAATGTTTAAAAATGCTTTCGGAGATGATAAAATCGATGCAAATCGTATTCTCAGCGCATTAGGACAGTTTATGGCTTCAGTTGTATCAAAAGATTCTAAATATGATCAGTATTTAAGGAAAGAGACAAATTTAACCGAAACCGAAAAAAAAGGTTTACAACTTTTTCAACAGAAATGTTTAAGCTGTCATAAAGGAACACTTTTTACAGATGAGTCTTTTCGAAATACAGGAATGTATTATAATAAACAATACAAAGATGGAGGTTTATATCGTGTGACATTAGATTCGACTGATTTTATGAAGTTTAGAGTTCCAAGTTTAAGAAATATTGAAATGACCAAACCTTATATGCACGATGGACGATTCTATAGTTTAGAAGCTGTTTTGAATTTTTATTCAGAAGGTGTACAAAATGATAAAAATTTGGATTCTCAACTCAAACAAAATAATCGAATTGGAATTCCTATGACAGAAGAAGAAAAAAAGGCAATTATCTCTTTTCTAAAAACATTAACTGATTACTCATTTATTAATAACCCTGTTTATGCAGAATTTTAAATCTATTAAAATGAAATTATATATCAATTTATTTTTTGTTATATTATTTACTCCCATTTTATTATTTGCTCATACAGATAATGATTCTATTGTAATCTCTCATTTATATGATTTAGAATTAGATTGTGATGCTTGCGGTTGTTCTGCAACTTCAACCTCAAATGGAATTGAAAATCTTATAAATTCAAATTTCGTTGGGATTCGTTATCTACATCAATCTTATAAAACTAAAGAAGATGCTTTTTCTAATAAAAGAACACAAAAGCAACTGTTCAATACCATTCAATTATGGGCAAGAATTCCAATAAATAATAGAATTGACATCAATGCTAGTATTCCTTACCATTTTCATAATAAAGAAGGTAAAAACTCTTCTTCTATTTCTGGTATTGGAGATTTAAATATGATGGGAATAGTTAAAGTCATTAAATCAAACACAAGTTCTAATGAGCTAAAACATGGATTAAGTGCTGCAATAGGTTTAAAAATTCCAATCGCAAAATTTAATCAAGCAAATGCTGAAACAACCAATCCAAGTTTTCAATTAGGTACAGGAAGTTGGGATACTCAGTTTGCAATAAATTACCAATTAGCTTTTAAGAATTCGACTTTACAATTAGTAACAGACTACAACTTGAAAGGAGAGAATAAGAAGAAATACAAATTTGGAGATCAATGGAATCAATTAATTCAATTACAACATCTTTTCATTAACAATGAATTAAAAATACTTGGAAAAGTCGGTTTTCAAAACGAACTTTATTATAAAAATGAACAATTTGGGGAGACGATTCCAAAATCTAAGGGAAAAGCTCAATTTGCGAAATTAGGATTAGAAGCAGCTGCTCGAAAGTTTAATTTTGGTATAGAATATTTTCAACCCATACTTTCTGATTTAAATTCGGGAGAAATCGAAGTAAAAAACAGAATAGGTTTCTTTTTTAATTACAATTTATTTCAATCTAAAAATCAATAACAATGAAAAAAATAGTAACATTAACATTCTTCATCATCTCTTTTTCAATTTTTGCTCAACAAAAACTAAAAGTAAAAGTTGTAAACGAGAAAGATCCTATTTGTGGAATGAATACCGCACAATTCTTAACAGATACCGCAATTTATCAAAAGAAAATTTATGGTTTTTGTAGTAAAAGCTGTAAAGTTGAATTCAAAAAAAATCCAAAAAAATACATGAAGAAAAAGTAAGAGTAAGAAAATAATTTGACAGTAATTGTACTTGATTCTAAGAAGAATTATTAAGCAACTACTGTCATTTTTATTTAAAATTGTTACTGCTTGATTAGTACTAGCTCTACTTCTACATTCGAATTTGATGTCAACATTTTTAAAATCTTTTTGAAAAACATATTATTTCACTAATGGTTTTTGATTCAATTTCCAATCAGCAATTCCTCCACTATAGTTTTCAACTTCAAAACCTTTCGATTCCAAAAAACTTTGTGCAATCGTTGCTCGATCTCCAGCTTGACAATGCAAGACAATTTTTTTAGTTGGATCTAATTCATTGTATCTTTTTGGTAAATAACCGACAAAAATATGCTTCGCTCCTTCGATATGACCTTCTTTAAATTCTGTTTCCCCTCTAACATCTAAAATCTGAACCTCATCATTTCCAATGTAATTTTCCATTGTATCTGCGTCGATTAAAATAGAAGATTCTAAAGAACTAAAATTACTCAACATATCTGTTGAAGTAATATAACCATAAACATTATCCAAACCAATTCGCATCAATTTTCGTGTCATTTCTTCTATTTCATCCTCTTCTACAATCAACACAATTGGTTCTTGATAATTTACCATCCAACCCATCCAAGTATTGAATGTTTTATTGTTTTGAATATTTAATGTTCCTGGTAAATGGATTTGAGAAAAATCTGTTTTGATACGCGCATCAATCACTTTCATTCCAAAATCTTTCGCTTTTTCAAATTCGATGTATGTTAATTTAGCCCATTTCGGAACTTCGATCAACAAAGGACGTTTTGTTTTATTCAGCTTTTTCATCATTGCAAAATAAGCTGGTGCTTCGGGTTGATCTGCCAATAAATAATCAACAAATCCTTTTTCATTCGAATCAAATTGCAACGCCCAATTTCTGATTTTCTCATAACCAACCGTCGTACTTGCTACAGCACCCAAAGCTTTTCCGCAAGCAGAACCTGCTCCATGTGCTGGCCAAACTTGTAGATAATCTGGCAATGCTTGAAATTTTTTCAACGATTCAAACATCTGCTTCGCTCCTACTTCTTTAGTACCAATTAATCCAGCTGCTTCTTCTAATAAATCTGGACGACCAATATCTCCTACAAAAACAAAATCTCCAGTAAAAATCATAACCGGTTCTTTCGTCGCAGGCGTATCTGTTAATAAGAAACTAATACTTTCTGGCGTGTGACCTGGTGTATGCATCACCTCAAAAATTAGATTTCCAACTTCTATTTTATCGCCATTTTTTAATCCGATATGTTCAAAATCGTATTGCCAATCTTCACCTCCTTCATCAGACAAATACATCTTTGCTCCTGTTACATAAGCTAACTCTTGGCTACCAGAAAGATAATCAGCATGAATATGTGTTTCTGCAATATGCGTAATTTTCAGCTTATTTTCTTCTGCTATTTTTAAGTATATATCAATATCTCTTTTTGGATCGATTACAATTGCTTCTCCTTTTGCTTGACAACCTACAAGGTAACTTGAATGTGCCAATGACTTTTCAAAAATGTGTTGAAAAAACATATGATAATATTTTTATGGTTTAACCTTTTCTAATTTGTTAAGCAAAGTTAAGTTGCTAAAAAAAAATCGACAGTAACCAATGTTACAGACTTAAAATAGAAAGAATAAAGATTTTAAAAATAATTTAAAACCAAAACCAAAGATAAAATGGAGATAAAAATCCAAAGTAAAATTCCGTATGATAAGGTTTTAAAACCTGCTTGTTTGATGGATTGTATGTTAATCAACGAGCCAATCATAAATAAAGCAACAACCATTTATTGTTTCGAAATTCCTTGTAAAATGTGATAAACTTTTTCGCCTTGAGGAAAATTAGTAGCGATAAGCATTGTTGCTATAAAACCAATAATAAAATAAGGAAATTTGTAAGAAGAGTTCTCTTTTTTGTTGAAATAACCAATTAATAAAGCCAACGGAAAAATCCATAATGTTCGGCTCAATTTCACAGTAGTTGCAACTTCTAAAGCTTGTTCACCGTATTGTTTGGCTGCACCGACAACAGAACTTGTATCGTGAATTGCAATTGCCGACCACAAACCAAATTGATATTGCGATAACTGAAAATAATGTCCAATAAACGGAAAAATCATTAATGCAATCGCATTCAACACAAACACAACTGCCATAGCAATGGTAATTTGATTCGCTTTTAGTTGTAAAACCGAAGAAATTGTGGCAATGGCACTTCCTCCACAAATAGCAGTTCCTGAAGTAATCAGCAGCGATGTATTCTTATTGATTTTTAATAATCGGTAGAATACAAATCCTAATGTAAAAACACTTAACACAGAAATAAAAGTGAGAAAAAATCCATCTTTACTTACCGAAACTGCCTCGTGAAGATTCAAACCTAACCCTAAACCAATGATTGCAATATTCAATAATTTCTTTGAATATCGTTTTGAGAATTCCCAAATTCATTCTGAAAAATTAAACCATAACCAATCCCTAAAAGTAACGCCACAGACGACTCTACAAAAGGAAAAAAAGTAAATAGCAACAATCCAAAATAAACTATACGGGCAATCATTTGTTTTATGAAATACAAAAACAAAAGTAATTGACCGTATCAAAATAGATTGTAACATTTGTTACAAATGATATTATTTTTATAAAATTTTCTATTATAAATTGTTTCAACAAAAAAAAAGGAAGCTTAACAATGCGCTTCCTTTTATATTTTTTAATAATTACTTACTTAATCGTGATTTCGTTTCTATTCAGTTGAAGGAAACCTTCCTTTTCTAAAGCTTTCAACAAACGAGAAATAACAACACGAGAAGTATTGAGTTCATAAGCAATTTCTTGATGCGTTTTTAACACAACTTTACCTTTATTGATACTTGCGACATCCAACAGATATTTTTTCAAACGTTCGTTCATATCATTAAAAGCTAAATTGTCAATCGCTACCAACATTTCCTCCATTCTATTATTGTAACTATCAAAAATAAAACGTCTCCACGATGGATATTTTGCCAACCATTCGTCCATTTTTACAATCGGAATCATCACCAGTTCTCCATCAGTTTCGGCAACAGCACGTATTTTACTTTGTTTATCACCCAAACAACACGCCATCGTCATAGCACATGTATCACCTTTTTCGAGAAAATACAACAACAATTCTCCTTCGTCAAAATCTTCGCGCATAATCTTGATTGCACCACTCAAAAGAATTGGCATTCCTTTGATAAATTGGTTCAAATCTATCATCACATCATTCGCTTTAAATTCTATCAAAGATCCTAATTCATCGATTTCATTCAATAATTCTTCCTCAAATTGATATGGATAAGTTGCTTCTATTTTCTCTTTTATCATGTTTAATGTGGGATTTTGTTTCTAATTTTTCCGTAAAGAAAGGTACCGATTAATGCACCTAAAATTGTAATTAAAATTGGATAAACTCCCGCGCCTAATAACACAAATATTGGTCCAGGACAAGCGCCAACTAAAGCCCAACCTAATCCGAAGAAAATTCCTCCGATCAAATAACGAGCAATTGATTTCGTTTTGGGTTGAATCACAATTTTTTCACCATCGATATCTTTTACTTCTTTCTTTTTCATCCATTGTATTCCAATCAAACCTACAACCAAAGCCGAACCAATAAATCCGTACATGTGGAAAGATTGAAAATTGAACATTTCGAAAATGCGAAACCAAGAGGCCGTTTCTGCCTTGTACATGGTTACACCAAAGATAACACCTAATATGATATAAACTAAACTTCTCATGAGATTAAAAAATTAAAGGAAACAAAACGTGAACCATCAAAAGTCCACCGATAAAAAAGCCGATAACAGCGATTAATGAAGGTAACTGCAAATCACTTAAACCTGAAATCGCATGTCCAGATGTACAACCACCAGCGTAGCGCGTTCCAAAACCAATTAATAATCCACCAACAAATAATAAAGCAATATTTTTAACAGACATCGTTTCAAAAATTTCGGTTGGAGAATATGCTTTTCCTGCACTTTCAAATCCCATTGCATTCAATTTTGCAATTGTAGCTTCTGAAATTTCAGGTATTTGATTATCTGATAAAAAATGTATCGAAACAAAACCTCCTATTACTGCGCCAACTAAGAATAATAAATTCCATTTTTGAGCTTTCCAATCAAACGAGAAAAAATCACATGATTTTCCTCCTCCCAAAGCTGAACAAATAGTTCTGAAATTTGATGAAAATCCAAAACTTTTTCCGAAATAAATCAATAAAAGCATTACAATTGCGATTATTGGTCCGCCAATATACCATGGCCAAGGTTGTAAGATAAATTCCATTTTGTATTTTTTCTAAAACGTGTACAAAGTTGGTAAATCAAAATTAAAATGAAAGTTACAAATGTTACAGTTTACTTAAGATATATTATTTCAAAAGCAATCCAAGAATTTTATACATTTGATCATTAATGAAAAAAATCAATAAACGAAAAGTTTTTAAACGAATGCTTTACTTCCTATTAAGTTTGATTGTAATTCTTGTAATTGCAACCTTCGCTATTCTACAAATGGATACTTTTGGTGCTGATGCAACTGGAAAACGATTGGAACGAATGAAACAATCGAAGTTGTATAAAAATGGACAATTTCAAAATATTCATCACACACCTGCATTTGCAGAAGGTTTTGATACCAAAAAAGTGATGTGGGATTTTTTCTTTGGTGCGAAAAATCCAAAACTCAATCCGAAAGATTCTATTCCGCATATTCAGACGGATATCAAATCTATTGATAAATCTGAAAATGTATTTATTTGGTTGGGACATTCGTCTTATTATATTCAATTGGATGGTGTTAATTTCCTAATCGATCCTGTTTTTAGTGATTACGGTTCGCCTTTACCAATTTTCAATAAAGCATTTAAAGGAGCAAATACGTATCACGCAAAAGATTTCCCAAAGATTGATTATTTGGTTATTTCACACGATCATTACGATCACTTGGATTATGAAACAGTGAAAGAATTACGTCCAAAAGTGGAGAAAGTGATTCTTCCGCTTGGAGTTGGCGCACATTTCGAGAAGTGGAATTATCTACCAGAACAATTAATCGAAGAAGAATGGAACACAAGCGTTTCATTAAAAAATAACTTAAAAATTACTTTTACACCAGCTCGTCATTTTTCTGGTAGAAAATTTAAACGAAATACAACACTTTGGACTTCTTATGTATTGGAAACACCTACGCAAAAAATATTTTTAGGTGGTGATAGCGGTTATGATACGCATTTCAAAGAAATTGGAGAAAAATATGGTCCGTTTGATTTTGCGATTCTAGAAAATGGACAATACAACGATGCTTGGAAATACATTCATGCTTTACCAACAGATTTACCTGCGATCATTACCGATTTAAAAGCTAAACATATTATTCCTGTACATGCTGCAAAATTTGCTTTGGCAAAACATGCTTGGGACGAACCTTTGGAAAAAATTATAGAGAATGGTAAGCAAAATAAGCTCGATATTTTGACGCCTATGATTGGTGAACCACTAAATTTGAACGATTCTGTCTTTCACTTCAAAGAATGGTGGAGGGATTAAAACATTTATTACCGAATAATATTCGAAATATTTTTTAAATCTTTAAACAATATTCGAAATTATTGATTTATAATAAGTTTATTCTGAATTATCTTCAGAAAACCATTTGTATTCCGTAATTTTGGCAACTGAAATTTAACTTTAAACAAAAAAATAAACAAAATGGAACTGAATAGAGAACGTCTATTGGAATTGGTGCAAAAATATGGTGCGCCCTTGTATGTATATGATGCGAACAAAATTAGATCGCAATATGAAAAGATGACAAATGCATTTTCTACAGTCAAACGTTTAAAGTTAAATTATGCATGTAAGGCGAACACAAATCTTAATCTTTTAAAGTATTTCAAATCACTTGGTTCAGGATTGGATACGGTTTCTATTCAAGAAGTAGAATTGGGATTAATGGCGGGTTTCAAGCCTAAAGAAATCATTTATACGCCAAATGGTGTTTCGTATGCTGAAATTAAAAAAGCAATTGATTTAGGTGTTCGCATCAATATCGATAACCTTTCTGTTTTAGAAACATTTGGTCAAGATTTTCCTAAATATCCAGTTTGTGTGCGTATTAATCCACATATTATGGCAGGTGGAAATGCAAATATTTCGGTTGGACATATTGATTCAAAATTCGGAATTTCTATTCACCAATTACCACATATCAAACGTGTTGTAGAAAATACAGGTTTACATTTGGATGGTGTTCACATGCATACAGGTTCTGATATTTTAGATATTGATGTTTTCTTACAAGGAGCTGAAATTTTATTTGAAGTTGCAGCAGAATTCAAGAATTTATCTTACATCGATTTTGGATCAGGATTTAAAGTTCCTTACTATCCAGGCGCAGACGAAACAGATATTGAATATTTAGGAGAGCGTTTATCAGCTCGTTTCAATGAGTTCGAAAAAGCGTACGGAAAACCTTTGACATTAATGTTCGAGCCAGGAAAATATATGGTTTCTGAAGCAGGATCTTTCTTAGCAACTGTAAATGTTGTGAAACAAACAACTTCTACTGTTTTTGCAGGAATTGATACAGGTTTCAACCATTTAATTCGTCCAATGTTTTATAGTGCTCATCACGAAATTGAAAATATTTCAAATCCAGAAGGTCGTAGCCGTTATTACACAGTTGTGGGATATATTTGTGAAACAGATACGTTTGGATCGAATCGTAAAATAAATGAAATTAGCGAAGGAGATGTGTTGTGTTTCCACAATGCAGGAGCATATTGTTTCTCGATGGCTTCGAATTACAATTCGCGTTTCAAACCTGCGGAAGTCTTGTTAATTGACGACAAAGATTATTTAATTCGTCGTCGCGAAACAATTCAAGATTTAATCGCAACAACAGAGGATATAAAATTCTAAGCTCAGAATTTTTATATATTTTTATAGTATTTTAAAGCTCAATTCAAGGATTGGGCTTTTTTTATTTACCTAATTTCAGTGGTTTACTAAAAAACAATTCGTGTACAGTACTTCTAAATAAGTTTTGTCCGTATGTTTTTGAATCATCATATTCGTAAGAAATTCTTTCTACAACAGGTTTTAAAGGAGAAATACTTGTTGGCTGATTAATATAATTCTTCACATTATCCAAGATTAATTCATTATTCTTTTCAAGCGATAAATCTTGCGAATACTTAAAATCAAAATAACCAGATTGTTGAGCAAAATTCATCAACAATTTATTTTTAAGATTATCATTCTGAGCAACTTCTTGCGCAAAAAGAGCAATTGGAAAAAGAAAGAATAAAAGTATTTTCATTATCAATCATTTACTGTTTTAAAGTTATGAAAATATTTTAAAGATTCAATCTATCCAATTTTAAAAACTTTACAATGACATTCATCTTATGCAATTCGAGATGAATTAAATACTTTTGTCACAAAGTTAGCATATGAAAGAAAAAAAAGATAAACGAAGTGCCTCTCAAAAATTAATAGACGATGCTTTCTTCCTATTTTTGATGATTCTTGGGGCTTTTTGTGTGTTAATAATACTTGTTGTTGTCTAAAAAATGAAATTGTTTGATACTTATTTTAGTTTTTATATTCTGAGTTGGATTTTTATCAAACTTACCCGAATTTATTCCATAGAAATTGAGTATCTCAACCATTATTTAACTGATATTTTTGCGGTACCTGCTATGACGCACTTAGGAAGTTATATCATTTCGAAAATTAAATACAACAATCAAGTTTATGTTTATCCAACAAGTTATTTGGTAATTACTGCTTTTGTTTTGAGTCTTTTATTAGAATTTATTATGCCAAAATTTTCTTCGAATTATACAGCAGATATATTAGATGTTGTCTGTTATTTTATGGGAATTATTTTTTACTTAAAATTCCATAAACCACATGTATTAGAGTTTAAGAATAAGATTATTGAATATTAAATTTCTTTAAGAATTTATAAATTTCTTGATTTGCTCCATAGATTACCAATACATCATCTTTTGTAATTACTGTATTTGATGTAGGAAAACCTTGTACTTCTGGAACAATTTTATATTGACCTAAAAAACTAGCTTCTTCTTTGTTTTTAATAATTGTCATTACCAAAATATTATGTTGCTTTTTGAATTGGATTTCATCAAATGTTTTTCCAACCAATTCATTTGGTGTTACAACCTCTATAATGCTAAACTCTTTGTTTAATTCAAAAGAATCTACAACTCCTTTCACATTTAGTTTTTTTGTCCAACGTTCTGCAGATTCAGCTTCGGGTCGAATAATTTCTGTAACTCCAATTGCTTGCAAAACATTTTCGTGTAAAGAATTGATAGAACGACTAATCAAACGTTTTACATTTTTATTTTTAAAAATAGCAGTAGCCATAATATTGGCACCTTCATTTTCCCCAATACTTACAATTACAATATCTGTATTATTTAGTGGTAATTTATTAATTGATAATTCATCTGTTGCATCTAAACAAATGGTATAGGATAACTTATCTTTCAAAGCTTCAACACGTTGAATATTATTGTCAACACCGATAATTTCGTGACCAAGCTTTACCATTTTCTTACCAAGCGCCGCGCCGAAATTTCCTAAACCTATAATTATTATTTTCATAATTTTCTTTTAAATTAAAATATCATCTGATGGATAACGATAATTAGATGAAACAGTTTTCTTAAAAAAAGCCATCAAAATTGTAATCATTGAAACACGACCAATAAACATCATTGTAATGACAACAATTTTACTTGGATCTGATAATGTAGGTGTTAAATTTAATGATAAACCAACAGTAGAATAAGCTGAAAAAGCTTCGAATGCAACATCAATAAGATGTAAATGATTATCAAATTTTGTTATTAAAAATATTCCTATTCCAATGACTAAAAAAGATAAGGTCATTGTAGCAAAAGCTTTTTGTACATTGATAGGGCTTAATTCTCTTTTGTAAATTTCGATTTTATTTTTTCCGCGTGCAATATTAATAAAATTAAGAATTGCAATTGCAAAAGTACTCGTTTTAATTCCTCCTCCTGTTGATGCTGGTGAAGCACCAATCCACATTAACAAAATAACCAAAAGTATGGAAGAGAATTGTAAGTGAGAAAAATCTATATTATTAAAACCTGCTGTACGAGGCGTTATGGCGATAAATAAAGCTGAAATAAACTTTCCGAAACCTTGATGTTGTCCTAATGTAGAATAATATTCTTCGAAGAATAATATGATTGTAGAAATAATTAGTATTGTTAATGAGGTGATTAAATTAACTTTAGAACTTAATGTAAAAACCCAATTCTTACGATTATTTTTATTATGGAGAATTTTTGAAATTAATTTTCTGATTAAATAATCTGTATAACGTAGAATATTAATCAAGATAGGAAAACCTATTCCTCCTAAGAATATCAATGTGATTAGAACAGATTGAAATCCATAATTGTGAACAAAACCTTTGTTCATTAATCCATTTGGCAATGTAGAAAAACCTGCATTACAAAAAGCCGAAACTGAATGAAAAATACTAAAAAATAATTTGTCAACAATACTAATATTATAAGGTGCAATTGAAATATAAATTAATACAGCTCCTACGAATTCGATACCAAAAGTTAAATAGATAATCCTTTTTACAAAAGAAAAAACTTCACTCAAAGAATCGTTGTTTGCAATACTTCCTAATGCTATTTGATTCTCATAAGAACTATTTCCTTTGAAAAAATAAGCAATATATCCAGCAAATGTCAAAATACCTAAACCTCCTGCTTGTATTAATAACATTAAAATAAAATGACCAACAGGCGTATAAGTTATATAAGTATCAACAGAAGTTAATCCTGTTACACAAACTGCGCTCGTCGCTGTAAATAGTGCGTCTAGAAAAGAAATTGGATGATATGTTGCTTTTGGCAACATAAGTAAACAAGCTCCTCCAAAAACTAAAATAAAAAAACTGAAAATAAATAATTGGGGAGGAGTAATTACAGAACGTTTGAAATTAAGGTTAGGTGTAGCAATTTCTCTTACTAATTTTAAAACAATAGCAAATTGCAAATATTTGCTGACAAAAAACCAACTATAATCGGTTATTTGCATTTTAATGCAATAAAGAATAAATAGTATACTTACTATATCAAAAATGATGACTCGCGGAATAATTTTTTCTTTAAAATAAACATATTTAAGTATTGTTCTTAAAATTCCGACAGATAGTAGAATGATAAAAAAAATGCTTATATAAAGTTTATACTCAACAGGAAATCCAAATCCAAACATTACCAATAATGCTATAATAGCTAATGTGTACGATATTGAAAGGATTACGTTAAAAAACTTATTGTTTACTAAAATTCGAAACATATTTGTTTCATAATAATTAAAAAGGCAAATTTATAATTATGTATACTTCTTACAAGTTAATCATTACTTTTTTTTTGAAAAGCTATAAATTAGTTATTAATGTTTTTAAAGATTTTCATTCTACCAACCATAAAAACCATAATCAATCCAAAGCAAGCAAATAACGCATAAGAATATCTCAAATCAAAAGCTTCAGCAATATAACCAATCAGTGGTGGTCCCATTAAAAATCCTAAAAAAGAGATACTCGAAACCATTGCCAATGCAACGCCTGGATTTACATTTTTGTTTTTTCCCGCTACACTATAAACTGTCGGAACATTACACGCAACACCCAATCCAACCATCATAAATGCAATTGTACACACAATAAATTGAGGAAAAAATACTGAAAGCATCAAACCAGAAAACATCAAAATTCCACTAATTTGCATCACGCGTTGTTTTCCATATTTACTGATAAAATAATCACCAACGAAACGTCCTGTTGCCATCATTACCATAAAAGAAGCATAACCAACGACAACCAAATTTTGAGGTGCTTTTACGATATCTTGGAAATAAACACCACTCCAATCGAACATCGCACCTTCTGTTGCCATGCTCAAAAAACCTATAATTCCTAGTTGAACCAAAACAGTATCTGGTTTTGAAAAAATAGATTTCTTTTCCTTCGCTGGAGCTGGTGTAGAATCGACTAAATATTTTTTATTAATGAACCAGCTCAAAATAATTAAGCCATAAATAAATACAAAATGATAAAATGTATTCACATGCAAATTCATCATCAATAAACCAATCAAAGCACCTGTAAAACCAGCTATACTCCACGCACCATGAAAAGAGGACATAATCGATTTTCCATATATTTTTTCGACTTCAACTCCTTGCGTATTCACCGAAATATTGCACATGTTTCCTATTACTCCAAAGAAAAATAAGACAGCACCTAATTGATAAAAATTTTGAGCCAAACCTATACAACAAAGTATTAAAGGATAAATTAAAACGACAATTCGTAAGACATTTTTACTTCCAAATTTCGCGACTAATTTTCCTGAAAGTGCCATTGTACACAATTGCCCAATTGGCATCAATAAAAGTAATGTTCCCAATTGACCTTCTGAAATTCCTAAATCTGATTTAATCGTCGGAATGCGACTTGCCCAAGACGAAAAAGCTAAACCTTGCGAAAAAAAGAAGAGTGAAACAGCGAATCGAATGCGATTCTTTTGAGTTGATGATAATTCTGTTAATGAATGCATGGCTAAAAAATATGCGACAAAGTTAAGCTTCTCTCCCGAAATTATAAACTCAAATGCAAAATAGGATAAGCTTTTCCCTCGTTATCTTTTTCAGAACGAGAAGTAACCTTAAAACCTTGGCTTAAATAAAAATCAATCGCTTGCTGATTTTGTTCATTCACATCAACCGATTTCACATTCAATTCCTGAATAGAAAAATCCAACAAAGCCTTCCCTACTCCTTTTCTTCGAAAATCATTGTGAATAAATAACATTTCAAGATTTTGTGCTGCAACACCTACAAATCCTACCAATTGATTTCCGATTTCGTAACCAAATAAGGCTACATGCGGAAAATAATTAGGTAAATTTTCTCTATAATATTCAAAATCTTCTTCTGCTAAAAAATGGTGTGTGTTACTAACCGAACTTTCCCAAATGTCTCTCAATCTCGCAAAATCTACTTCTTCAATTCTTCTAATCATGACTAAAATTAATTACAACAAAGATATAAATGACTATTTTCAAAAAAAAGAATAAAAAATATTCTATTGAGAATCATTTTGTTAAAAATTATTTTAAAAATAATTGATTTCAGAGTTTGGAAAAACGAAAAAGCGTTCTATATTTGCACTCGCAATACCGCAATACACTGCGTTATTGGAGAGTTGGCAGAGTGGTCGAATGCGGCAGTCTTGAAAACTGTTGAGGGTCACACCTCCGGGGGTTCGAATCCCTCACTCTCCGCTAATAAAACCCAATAGAGTAATCTGTTGGGTTTTTTGCTTTTCTGAAGTTGTTGAAAATTTCATTTTCATAAGACTGAAAGGAAAAACAAAAAATAATAGATGCGAAGTATGTAGAGTTTTCTTAGAATTACTTTCTTTTCTAAGGAACATGAAATACCCCCTCACTCTCTGCTAAGAAACCTCAATAGATTGTTCTATTGAGGTTTTGTTTTTTATTACGGTTTATGGTTAACGTTCTACGTTGTACGCTTTTTTGTTATTAATACTCAAATTCACTTATATCAACGAATTTCAAAAACGACAGACTAGTTTCAATCCATTGGGTGAGAAACTGAAATGAATTCAGTTTGACAGATTACATCTCAAATACTTTTTACATTTTACGACTCTAAAATCTCAATCCTCATATCTAACATCTAATCTGTACAACAACCCTCTCAATACTAATATCTCAATTCTAACATTTTACATCTCACATCTACTTTTACACAACAAAAAAACTACCCATCTACTGGGTAGCCTTTAACAATTACATAAAATTTTCATTCTTCAATTTTTGCAACAACAACGAGAGACAAAAACTACTTAATGCCCCTACGAGCGAAAGTAAAATTGTCGAAATAATATCCTGCCATTGTATACTCGCATACATACCGCACATAGCACCACAAATCACACTAAACTTCGTGTGATCGTGAGGCGGCATCGGATTCATCAACAACATCATGGTCAACAGTTAATTGACTTACAGCTGTTAAAACACCTCCCGTCACAACCAAATATCCACCTAATTGCACCAATAGTGCTGGCAATACAACAGGAGCGGCAATCAATACACCACCAATACTAGCAGCGACTAATCCTATTGTACGAATACGTTGAAATAACTTAGGGGTTGGCAATTGCAAACGTTCTACTATATTCATAACGTTTATTTTTTAATATGTAAAAATACCTGTTCACCTCTCTGTAAATACTCATAAACGATTGTTTTCAGTCGTTCAAATGCTTTACGAGAGTCAATACCTTTTCCTTCTCCTTGCAGAGAAGTAACTGGAGCTATACATCCATTCAGCTCCTTTAGCGCATCATTCGCTGGATGAAACAAAATCAACGATCGATTCGGAACCAAATCAATCCATACATGCCACCCAAAACGTTTACTAAATCGCTTCTTTAGTGGATATTTACCTTCTGGAATACATGATTTGCGTTTAAAATTGTTCTTCCATGGTAACTCAATTGTCATGCAAATCAGTTGTTGCTGTAACCAAAGCTGTCCATTGGTTCCGTCAGGTAAATACTTTCTTTTTAAAACTAAATCCATCTTCTATTTTTTATAGTTGTTAGTCATTTTATCTGTCGCCTATCTCCACATTACTCATCTCATAATCCTCATCTATAAGTCACCTCTGCATAAACTTTTCATAAAATTCTAATCTATTTCCATATAAAACAAGTCACCATAAACCAGATGTCATTTATAATCAATAAAAAACATTTTTATCCCTTTTTGTCATACAACAACAATGATTTTTAGAAAAATAGATCATTTTCTAAAAAAACTAAACAAATAAAACCATCAGGAACAGCAAGCTATATAGTTCTACTTAATTTAATTCGACAACTAAAAAGATGAAATATGAAAAAAAAGAAACGAATGATCATTTATGCGAAAGACATACAAAATGCCACTGGAAGAAGTTACAGGCAAAGTCTTCGCTTATTACAAAAAGCCAAACATAAAGTAGGTAAATCAAAAGACGACATGTTAAGTCTAAGAGAGTTCTGCGACGTGTACAACATTAATCCCCTCGATTTTCAAGAATCAATTTAAAAACAAAAAATTATGAACGATAAAACTATATTTTCGGTTCAATGGTTCAATTCTATTATCAAAAAAATAGATGAATTAGAACAAGATTGGAAAAATAATATTATCCAATTCAGCGATTCCATTTTAATGGAAGAACATCAAGTAACAACCCTATTACAAATTTCAAAATCCACCTTACGAAGGTACCGCTTAAAAAAGTATTTTAACGTGTATCAAATAGGCAAGCGAAATGGATATCCTAACGAAAGTTC
>NZ_DCOI01000002.1:0-513 GCF_002322895.1 Empedobacter sp. UBA1574
CTTTTCAGCAATGACGGGTTTGAATTCATTGTTTAAAAGGGATTTTAATATTAAAAAAGGATGAAAAACCGGCATTAAAACTCTCACGTTAAGAAAATGGTTGAATGTAACGTTAAAAAGGTTTTAGCCCGTAGGGTTTGTAAAATCTTTAGTGAAATGAGGGCATTTTTAGTAGAGAGGTTTACGGCCAAGAGTTTTTTGATTACTTTTTTACTCTTAAAAAAGTGATAGAAAGTACTTTATGTTCATTTTTTATTCATGAGTTATTATTGTTTTCAAATGAATTCATATACCCTTTGGGGAACCTTGATGAAAAAACATTTGAAATTAAAAATTTGAAATTAAAAATTTGAAATTAAAAGGAGAAGCTCCTGTGGAGCTTAGGTATAAATTGTTACAAGTTGATTAATAATTATATGTTCATTTTTTCCTTGATGAAAAAACGAACCAAAAAAATCAAGACTGCGATTTTCGACGTTCAATTACCATTTTACGCACTAAAAAGATTAAATG
>NZ_DCOI01000002.1:575-2533 GCF_002322895.1 Empedobacter sp. UBA1574
ATTTTTAGTAGAGAGGTTTACGGCCTTGACTTTTTGGTTACTTTTTAGTCAAGTAAAAAGTGACATTAAAGAATTTTTAATCTCAAATGTTGTTAAAAAGGAATTTGAATATTGAGAAAGGATGAAAATCCGGCATTAAAACTCTCACATTAAGAAAATGGTTGAGAGAGTATTGATAAGATTTTTTATTTTATGAAGTTTTATGACTAACTCATGAAGCAAAAATCATAGTTTTATATTAAATTTGTACAACAAAAACAACTATAAAAAATGGCTGAAAAAATATGGTTATCATCTCCTCACATGGGGGGGAATGAATTAAAATACATTCACGAAGCATTCGATGCAAATTGGGTTGCACCACTAGGACCTAACGTCAATGGTTTTGAAGCAGATTTAGAAAATTTCTTAAATACAGATGTAAAAGTTGCAGCATTATCTGCAGGAACAGCGGCAATTCATTTAGCTTTGATTGAATGTGGAGTTTCACATGGTGATGAGGTAATCTGTCAATCGATGACATTCTCAGCAACAGCAAATCCAATTGCTTATCAAGGAGCTACACCTGTTTTTATTGATTCTGAAAAAGATACATGGAATCTTTGTCCAATTGCATTAGAAGAGGCAATTAAAGATCGTATCGCAAAAGGAAAAACACCAAAGGCGATATTAGCTGTTCATTTGTACGGAATGCCTTATAAGGTTGATGAAGTACATGCTATAGCTGAAAAATATAACATTCCTGTGATTGAAGATGCTGCAGAGGCATTGGGTTCTACGTTCAAAGGTAAAGCTTGTGGAACTTTTGGACGTTTCGGAGCGTTATCGTTTAACGGGAATAAAATTATTACAACTTCTGGTGGTGGAGCGTTGGTTTCGCATACACAAGAAGATAAAGATAAAGCGGTATTTTTAGCAACACAAGCACGCGATAATGCACCTCATTATCAACATTCACATATTGGGTACAATTACCGTATGAGTAATATTACAGCGGGTATCGGTCGTGGACAAATGGAAGTTTTAGCGGATAGAGTAGCAGCTCGTCGTGCAATGAATAAATTCTACCAAGAGTTGTTTGCGGATATTGATGGCGTAACTGTTTTTGTAGAACCAAGTTCTGATTATTTCTCTAACCATTGGTTGTCAGCGATTTTAATTGATCCAAAGGTAGCAGGGAAAACGCGTGAAGATTTGCGTCTAGCATTCTTGGAAGATGATATCGAATCTCGTCCATTATGGAAACCAATGCATATGCAACCTGTTTTTGCTGATGCACCTTATTATGGAGGAACGGTAGCCGAAGAATTATTCGAAAATGGATTATGTTTACCTTCTGGTTCTAATTTAACAGATGCAGAACGAGAAAGAATTGCAGCTAAAGTAAAAGAAGTATTTGGAAAATAATTTTTAAAAATATAATATCAATCAAATCCTCTTAAGTTTTCTTAGGAGGATTTTTTTTTTAAATATGAAATAAATTTCTTATTAAAAAGTGTAATTGAAATAGAAAAAGGATATAGATATAGGCATTAAATCTCTCACGTTAAGAAAATGTTTGAATGTAACGTTAAAAAGGTTTTAGCCCGTAGGGTTTTTAAAATCTTTAGTGAAATGAGGGCATTTTTAGTAGAGAGGTTTACGGCCAAGAGTTTTTTGATTACTTTTTTACTCATTTCCCCGTAGGGCATATGAATACCGATAATTAAAATAGAAAAGTAATGAATAAAAAAGTGATAGAAATTACTTTAAGTTCATTTTTGTCTTGACACAAAAACATTTGAAATTAAAAGGAGAAGCTCCAGTGGAGCTTAGGTATAAATTGTTACAAGTTGATTAATAATTTTACATTCATTTTTATTCATGAGTTATTATTGTTTTCAAATGAATTCATATACCCTTTGGGGAATCTTGATAAAAAAAAGAACCAAAAAAAATCAAGTCTGTGCTTACAAGTC
>NZ_DCOI01000002.1:2554-165949 GCF_002322895.1 Empedobacter sp. UBA1574
AAACTCTCACGTTAAGAAAATAATTTAAGTTTTAAGTATTGAGTTTTAAGTAATAAGTTTTTACAAAATTTATGAATGAAAAAAGGATTAGAAAAATGTCATATGATTTGGAGGCGAGAGTCAAAAAAGTTGAAAGTTATGGTTAAAATGTTTTACTGTTTGCGTAGCAAATGATCTAAAACATTGAATGACTAAAACTAATTTTGACCGTCGAAAATCAAAGACTTGATGTTTTGTAATCACATACTCTGTTTGCACAGACTTTGCATTAAGGTAAAAGTTAGAAGAAAAATAATAAAACAGGTTTTTAATTTCTCGAAAAAAATCGACATCCTCTACAAATAAAAGCCAGAATCCTCAGTAATCCTTTCCTTCGTGAATTAACGGAAACCAATGCATATGCAACCTGTCTTTGCTGATGCACCTTATTATGGAGGAACGGTAGCAGAAGAATTATTTGAAAATGGTTTATGTTTACCTTCTGGTTCTAATTTAACAGATGCAGAACGCGAACGAATTACAGCTAAAGTAAAAGAAGTATTTGGGAAATAATTTTCAAAAATATAATATCAATCAAATCCTCCTAAGTTTCTTAGGAGGATTTTTATTTATAAGAATTAGACGTTTTTAATAAAAGTACTCGAATAATTTGTTATAAGTTGATTATCGGTTAAATTTGTAATCAAATTGATCAGAAATTATGATTGACCAAATCAAACAATATATTGAAGAAGTAAAAAACTTCCATTCAACAAATGCTGCTGAAATTGAAGAATTCAGAATTAAATTTTTAGGAAAAAAAGGAATTTTAACAGACTTGTTTACACAGTTCAAATCTGTTCCGAATGAACAAAAAAAGGAATTTGGTCAAGTTGTAAATGAATTAAAAACATTGGCAACTGAAAAATCAACTGTTCTTAAAAATGAAATCTCAAACGAAGGAAAAACTGATTCTTCTTTAGATTTGACACGTCCTGGAGAGCCTTTTACATTGGGTTCTCGTCATCCAATTAACATTACAAAAAATCGCATAATCGAGATTTTTAATCGCATTGGATTCAGTGTATCTGAAGGGCCAGAAATCGAAGATGATTGGCACAATTTTACAGCGTTAAATTTGCCTGCACATCACCCTGCGAGAGACATGCAAGATACATTTTTCATCGAAACTAATCCAGATATTGTGTTGCGTACGCATACGTCGTCTACGCAGATTCGTCATATGGAGAAAAATCAACCTCCAATGCGTTTCTTAGCGCCAGGTCGTGTTTACCGTAACGAAGCGATTTCGTCTCGTTCGCATATGATGTTCCACCAAATTGAAGGTTTATACATTGACGAAGGTGTTTCGTTTGCAGATTTGAAACAAACGTTAAGTTATTTTACAACTGAGTTATTTGGTAAATCTGAAATTCGTTTACGTCCTTCATATTTCCCTTTTACAGAGCCTTCTGCGGAGGTTGACGTATATTGGGGATTAGAAACTGAAACCGATTATCGTATGACAAAGGGTACAGGTTGGTTAGAAATTATGGGATGTGGAATGGTAGATCCTAACGTTTTGCGCAATGTAGATATCGATCCTGAAAAATATTCGGGTTATGCATTCGGTATGGGAATTGAGCGTATTGCGTTGTTGTTGTATCAAATTGGGGATATCCGTTTGTATACAGAAAATGATAAACGTTTCTTAGAGCAATTCCAATCAGAATTATTTTAAGATTAATAGAATATAAATAAAAAAAGGAACTCAATTTGAGTTCCTTTTTTTATTTACTACCTTTATGTAAACAAATGTTATTCATGAAAATACTCAATTCAAAACAGATAAAAGAATGGGATCAATTAACGATCAAACATCAAAATATATCCTCTTGGGATTTGATGGAGCGAGCTGTATTGAAATTGACTGAAAATATAGTGAATGATATTCCATCTAAAGAATTACCAATTATTATTTTTTGCGGAAAAGGAAATAATGGAGGAGATGGATTAGGAGTTGCAAGAGAATTGAAAAAATTAGGCTATAAAACATTGATTTATATATTGAAATCAGAGAATTATAGCGAAGATAATTTAAAGAATCAACAACTTTTGAGTTCTAATGATTTACATTTTTTTAATTTGAATGAAGAGTTACAACTTCCTGAAAATTCAGTTATTATCGATGCTATTTTCGGAATTGGAATTAATCAACCTTTGCATGATGATTGGAATTCAGTCTTCAATCAAATAGCAGAGTCAAATCCGACGCAAATTATCTCGATAGATTTGCCTTCTGGTTTTATTGCTGATTCTCCTATGCAAAAATATTTTCCGTGTTGTAAATCAAATAAAACATATACTTTTCAGGTTCCTAAATTAGGTTTATTATTTCCTGAAAATCAGATTTACACCGTTGAATTTATTTTGTTAGATATTGGATTAGAACAAAATGTGAGTAATGAATTTGAGACAAATTATTATTTTATACAGAAAAATGATGTTCAGAAATTTCTAAAGAAACCAAGTCAATTTTCGCACAAAGGTACATTTGGTCATACGTTGATAATTGGTGGAAGTTTAGGAAAAATAGGTTCAATTATTTTAAGTGCAAAAGCAGCCTTGAAGACGGGTAGTGGTTTGGTAACGACTTATACTCCTCAATGTGGATTAAATATTTTGCAAACAAATTTGATAGAATCAATGAGTTTGACTGATGATTCAGAAAAACAAATTGAACATTTTCCTGAGATAAAAATTTATCAAGGAGTTGCTGTTGGAATGGGAATGGGACAACACCCAACTACAGAAGCAAATTTTATCAATTGGATTAAGAATCAACAACAACCTTTGGTGATTGATGCTGATGCATTAAATTGTTTAGCTAATCAGAAAGATTGTTTTACGTTGATTCCACAAGATTCAGTTTTAACACCGCATCCAAAAGAGTTACAACGTTTAATTGGAGAATGGGAAAATGATTTTGAGAAATTAGAAAAAGTTAAAAAACTTGCTGTTTTTCATCAATTGACATTTATTATAAAAGGTTTTTATACTGCAGTTATTACATCCGAAGGTAAAATTTATTTCAATTCGACAGGAAATTGGGGAATGGCAACTGCTGGATCTGGAGATACGTTGAGTGGAATTATTGCGTCGCTAATTGGACAAGGTTATCATTCATCAGAAGCTTCAATTTTAGGTGTTTATATACATGGATTGGCTGGAGATTTGGCTGTAAATAATATTCATCCACATAGTTTAATTGCGTCAAATATTAGTGATTTTATCAGTGAAGCTTATTTTTATTTGGATTCGAATTTTTGAAAAAATAACAAAAAAACGGAACTCAATTTGAATTCCGTTTTTTGTTGAATATCTTTTCTAACTTGGTTTTGTCAATTTGTTGATTGTTGACTTCTACGAAATAATCTTGTTGCCAATTTTGAGTTTTCTCCGCTTGTTTATTTTCAGGTTTTACCCAATTCGGATAAACTCTAAAACCTCTTTTTCCTTTTTTTTTAATTGAGGTCAAAATATGTTTTTCAATTAAAATTGATTTCGGAAAAATATAAAAACCTAGTTTAGAATTATCTTCTGCCGCAATAATGTAATAATCAAAACCATCATTTTCGTCGAAAGGTTCGGTTTGTTTAGCTGTATTTCGTTTCCATAATGTTACAAATTGACCAACTTTTTTAGGCGTAATTTTCGCTTTTCTAAATTTTATAGAAAACTCATTAACATTGAAATTATAACCTATATATTCGTCACCTTCTGCATCTTTTTCAAGAGTTGAAATGGATAAATTCGAAGATTTTAGAACAAAATCTTCGAATTTTTGAATAATTTCAGTCATTTATTTCAATTGTTGATAAAAGTATAAATCATAAGTTGGAAATAAATTTGGATAGAAAATTTTTCCTAAATCATTCAAAATAATATCTGGACGAAGAATTCCTTGCTCAAAATAATCATTCGAACCTTTTGCATTCATTCGTTTGTTGTATGCGTACACATTTCCTTTCTTAAACGCATCAAACCACGCATAATTTGGATAAGAAGCTTTCATTTCTGCCAAAGAATTCACGTTTGTTACATTAATCCAATAATTTGCAGATTTTCCAGCTGTATAAACTTCTTCAAATGTTAAGCTCAAACTATTTTCACCTGTTTTATTCTTGAAAATATAATTTCCTTTCGCATCGTCTATTAATTTTGCTTGCAACAAATCATTTGTCGGAACGTACCAAATGTCGCCATACATTGTATTGACAATTGTTGAAACATTACCTTCGGCTTTGGTTTGAATGATAGTTTTGATGGAGTCGTAATTATTTTTAACCGTTTCTACACGTTTTTCAGCTTCTGTATCTTTTCCGAATAATTTTCCGAAAACCTTCAAATACTCAACTTGTCCCAATGGGTTTTGCTCTTTGTATTCATCTAAATACAATACTTTTATCCCATTTTGTTCCAATTGTTGATGATATTTTGCCAAAACAGGATTTGAATTTGCAATAATCAATTGAGGTTTATTTTTTAAGATAATTTCTGTGAATAGTTCGTTTGAATTTCCAACTTTCAAGATTGATTTATTTGCGATTCCTTCTGCTATTTTAGGATTGTAAATAAAATCTGCATCGCAAACTCCTTTGATTAAGTCAAGACTTTCTAATTGATCTAAAAACGTAACGGCAGCAGAAGTTTCAACCATCACAGTTTTGATTGGCAAGTCTTTTTTATCAAATGAAATCGTATTTCCAGATGATTTTATCGTGATTGTTTCGTTGTTTTCTTCGATAGAAATATTTTTCGCAAACTGAAAAGTTGTATTTTCTTGTTCAGTTTTAACAGCTTCTTTCGACTGTTTACAACTACTAATGGCAAGAAGAACGAATGAGGTTAGAATAAATTTTTTAATCATTTGGATTGAATTTAGAGCAGGCAAGTTAAGAAATAGGATGAAATCATAAAAAAATATTTTTGTAAGCAATTGATTCGTTGTAAATTAAATTAATGTTTAGAATTTTTCTTAAAAAGATTAGGTTTTTACGATGAAAGTGCTGTATATTTGCATTCGAAAATAAAGGAAAATACTTTCAATTATTTCAAACGGCCGAGTGGCGCAACTGAATAGCGCACTTGATTACGGCTCAAGAGGTTACAGGTTTGAATCCTGTCTCGGTCACAAAAATGCTCAGCGTGAATCGTTGAGCTTTTTTTATGAATGTTAAATTCTATTGTTATCAATAAAAAAGTCCATCTACAAATTGTAAATGGACTTTTTGGATTTTTATTATTTCTTTCTGAAGTAAACTTCAACTGGAACTCCTTCAAAATTGAATTCCTTTCTCAATTGATTTTCGATAAATCGTTTGTAAGGATCTCTAATATATTGTGGCAAGTTACAGAAAAACGCAAATTGAGGCGTTTTTGTAGGTAACTGCGTTACATATTTGATTTTGATGTATTTTCCTTTTACAGCAGGTGGAGGTGTAATCTCGATAATCGGTAACAAGGTTTCGTTTAATTTACTTGTTTTGATACGACGACTACGATTCTCGTAAACTTCGATAAATGTATCAACAGCTTTCAAGACACGTTGTTTTGTAAGAGCCGAGATAAACAACACAGGAACGTCTGTAAAAGGCGCAATACGTTTTAGAATAGCATCTTTGTATTCTTTCATCGTATTGGTTTCTTTCTCCAATAAATCCCATTTGTTGATTAAGATGACAACACCTTTTCGGTTACGTTCTGCTAAATAAAGAATATTCAAATCCTGTGCTTCAATTCCACGTTCTGCATCAATTACTAAGACACAAACGTCGCATTCTTCGATTGCACGAACCGAACGCATGACAGAATAGAATTCTAAATCTTCGCTAACTTTTCCTTTTTTACGCATTCCAGCAGTGTCTACCAAAACAAATTCGTGTCCAAATTTATTGTACAACGTTTCGATAGAATCACGTGTTGTTCCTGCGATATCGGTTACAATATTACGTTCTTCACCTAATAATGCATTGATTAATGTAGATTTTCCAGCATTTGGACGACCTACGATTGTAATTTTAGGTAAACCTTCGAATGGATCAATGTGTTGTTCTTCTGTAAAACAATCTACCACATCATCTAATAATTCACCTGTTCCACTTCCGCTCATTGCAGCGATAGTGTACATTTTTTCGAATCCTAAGTTATAAAACTCATAAGAATCTTCTAAATTTTTGTTGGTATCGACCTTATTCACAACTAAGAATGTAGGCTTCTTAGTGCGTCTTAAAAGGTTGCCAACTTCCTTATCCATATCCGTTAAACCAACTTGATTGTCTACCATGAACAAAATTACATTTGCTTCATCGATAGCCAATTCAACTTGCTTGCGGATCTCTTCTTCAAAGGTATCATCTGAACCAACGACATACCCTCCGGTATCGATTACGGTAAACTCTTTTCCATTCCAATCAGATTTTCCATAGTGACGGTCACGTGTAACACCAGAAGTGTCATCAACGATAGCTTGTCTTTTTTGGATCATTCTGTTGAAGAACGTAGATTTACCAACGTTTGGTCTTCCTACAATTGCAACTATATTTGACATTTTGCAAAGGTATAATTTTTAGAATTATTTTTTACATTAATTTTTTGATTGAGAAAGTATTGTAAATAAAAAAGGTTAGACAAACTCTAACCTTACTCCATTTTTATTTTACAACTTTAAGAAGTTCTTTTTCAGCAACCACTTTTCTAAGTCCGGAACTTGAGAAACGGTGGTCTCTTGAATTGTAATACAATTCGATTCCTTTTTCTTCACAATATTTACGTCCTGTGAAGTTTTTGTCTTGGTATTCAATACCTAAAATACGCACATCGATTTTGAAAGATCTCAAAACGTCTTCCAAATCTTCTTCTGTTGCATAAGGCACAATTTCGTCAACAAATTTGCAACCTTTTAACTGAATGTAGCGTTCTACAACAGTTTGTGTTGGTTTGTTTTTTTCTGGTCGATCTAATGTTGGATCTGTTTGTAAACCTACAATCAAATAATCGCAATGTTGTTTTGCGTCTTCTAGCATTTTGATATGTCCCGCATGAAGCAAATCAAAAGCACTAAATGTAATTCCGATTTTCATAGTGAATTAGTTTAGTCTTTTATAGTTAGTTTTTATTAATCTTCAGATGATCGGTTGTAATCATCTTCAATTCGAATGATGTCTTCCTCACCAAAATACGTACCATGTTGAACTTCGATAAAAATTAGAGTCTCATTACCTATGTTCTGAATACGATGTTTTGCTTTTAATGGAATAATAACGACTTCACCTGCTTTGTATTCATATTCTTTATCATCAAGTGTTACCATTGCAGTACCCTGAACAATTGTCCAAACTTCTGCACGATGATTGTGGTATTGGTAAGACAAACGCCCGCCAACATTCACTTCTATTCTTTTTAATTTATATATATCGGTGTCCTCTAATACGTAGTACGAACCCCAAGGTCTATTTCCTATTTCCATGTTTTATGCAATTTACGGAATATTTAGATACAACTCTAAAATACTCGATGAATAAATTGTTATGTTCATTCAAAAAAAAAACCTCAAACACATGCTTGAGGTTTTATAAATGTGGTGGTGCCTCCAGGAATCGAACCAGGGACACAAGGATTTTCAGTCCTTTGCTCTACCAACTGAGCTAAGGCACCGTCATTTTGGATTGCAAATATAAGAAGGTTTATTTATTATTTCCAAAATTATTTTTAAATATTTTTTGTTAATTTTTTAAGCAGTTGATTTTTATTCATTTATTTTTATAAAAATTACGAATTGGTAACAAATGGAATGGTCAATTACACTTTTGCACATCTGGAATTTTATCAAAGAATGGTATTGGGTTCCGCTTACAATCCTTTATATAATGGTGATTGTTACTATTTTGATCGAAAATCGAAACCCTACTAAAACAATTGCATGGATACTGGTGATTGTTTTTCTACCGTTTATTGGAATAATCTTATATTTTTTCTTTGGACAGAAATTTAAAAAAGATGAATTTTTTAAACGTATAGATAAGAATCATCAAAAAATCATCAATGAAAAATGGGCTGAAATGGATCAATTTGTTCACGATGATTTAGATAAAGTAAATGCAAGAATTGGTTCTTTGTCACAGGTTTATCGTTATTTAAATAATGCAAGAGTTGCTTATCCTGCAACAAATAATAAAGTAAAGTTGTTGACAAATGGAGAAGAAAAATTTCCTCTTTTTTTGGAAGCTTTACGTGAAGCTAAAAATCATATTCATCTCGAATATTACATTTTTGATGAAGATCATATTGGAAATGAAATCATTGATATTCTCATTGAAAAAGCTAAAAATGGTGTAGAAGTTCGTGTAACTGCGGATGATTTTGGATCATCAAAACTGAATAAACATCACTCAAGATTTGATGGAACAGGTGTGGAGTTTCAAACATTTTTACCTGTTCGATTTTCTTCTTTAGCGAATTCTAATTACCGTAATCACCGTAAAATTTTGATTGTTGATGGTAAAAAAGCATTTTTAGGAGGAATTAACATTAGTGATAAATACATCAATCAAAATGGTGTAATAAGTCCAAATAATAAGATTTATTGGCGTGATACTTCTGTGATGATTGAAGGAGATTCTATCAATAGTTTGCAATTGCATTTTTACTTAAATTGGATGATGACGGAAGGCAAAAAGTATAATATTTCTGATTCAAATTATTTTTACAATTCTCAAAGTAAGATTTTTGAAGATGCTGCAACTGTTAGTTTCGGACTTTCTTCGCCTGGTAGTGATGTACATTCGGCAATGGAAGCGATGATTTTGGCAATTACTTTAGCGAAAAAGAAAGTGCAATTGTGTACACCATATTTTATACCAAGTGACGAATTTAAGACAGCGATGATGATTGCTGTTTCGAGCGGAGTAGAAGTGGAATTGATGATTCCTAAAAAAGGCGATTCAGTAATTGTACAACAAGCGTCGTTATCATTCCTGAAACCTTTGATGAAGCGGGGTGTGAAGGTTTATTTGTACGAAAAAGGATTTCTTCATGCCAAAACAATAACGGTTGATGATAAATTGGCTTTTATTGGAACAGTGAATTTAGATTATCGTAGTTTTATGATTAATTTCGAGATTACTTCGGTGATTGAAAATGCAACGTTATTACAACAAATGAGTGCTCAATTTGATATAGATAAAGAGGATTCAGAATTATTAACTCTTGAAAAGTGGGAAAATAGACCTTGGTATAACCGTGCGTTTGCATCGATTTGTAGATTATTAGCACCGATATTGTAAATATTTATTATATTTAATTTTAAATCAAGGTAATATGAAAAAGCTATCTTTGTTATCAATTGGAAAAATTGCTATGGGTGCAGTTCTTGCATATGGTTTCCTAAATTTTATAGATCAACCAGATGTTATGATTGAATCTTTTAAAACTGGATTTTTAGAAGGAATCTTGGGAAAATAAAACAAAAACCTCTATTTCAATTAAAGTAGAGGTTTTTGTTTTATTATTGATTTTTAAAATCTTCAATTTCTTTTCGAATTTCTTCGTATCGACTTCTCAAATCGTCTGAAATATTATTCGGGATATCTTTTATTTTCTTCAATTGAAGCGAAATAAAAATAGCAAATAATCCTGATGAAATTACAGCTAATCCAAGCCAAGCTACTGCTGTTAAACCTGCTAATTGTGGAGATGATAATAAAATTAGGGAAATGATTAATCCAATAATAGCTAAGAACAGAGAAATTCCCCAATCTTTTACGCCATAATTTTTTAGGTCGAAAGCATAACTAATTCCAGAAATTGAGCGGAATAAAATTAAAAATCCAACATAATAAGCAAAAACTTCTAAACTTAGAATTGGATTTACAACTAACATAAATCCAACAATAGTTGTAATAATTCCATATGTCAATGTCCAGCCCCAACTATCAATTTCATCTTTGTTCGAAATGGAAAAGATAATTTCTGAAATTCCTGAAAATAAAAACGAAACTGCAAAGAAGACTGAAAGTGCTACATATGATGCAGTAGGAAATGCAAAACAATAAATTCCTAATCCAACAAATAGTAATCCTATGATTAATAAAATCCACCAATATTTGATAGAGTTTTTAATTGATTTGTAAAAAGTACGTGCCATTTTGAAAATTGATATTTTAAATTATGCTCTTAAATTTAAGAAATATTATAATTAAAAGCATTCTTTTTTGAGTAATTTATAATGAAATTAGATTTCTTAAAATTCAGGATTTATTTCATGCCAGAATAAAATTAAAATACCCTTAACTTTGAAGTTCGCTTAAAAATCAACGAAAATGAAGTATGGAATAGAGGCGGCTTCTATCTACGTTCCGCATATATATTTACCAATAAAAGATTTAGCAATTCAACGCAATATTGATCCTGATAAACTTGAAATTGGTTTGGGTTTAAAGAAAATGTCTGTTTTAGATGTTCATGAAGATACAGCAACTATCGCTGCGAATGCTTTGTTGAAATTAATCACAGATTTTGATATAAATCCAACTGAAATCGGACGAATTTATTTAGGAACAGAAAGCGCTTTAGATGGAGCAAAACCAACCGCAACTTATGCAGTACAATTGGTAGAATCTGTTTTGGCTAAACAATTTGGTGAACGACCTTTTAGACATACAGATGTTGTGGATATGACGTTTGCGTGCGTGGGTGGAGTAGATGCGATGCACAATTCTATTGATTATGTTCGTGTAAATCCAGCTAAAAAAGCAATTGTAATTGCAGCCGATTATGCAAAATATGGCTTAGAATCGACGGGAGAATATACGCAAGGTGCTGGTGCAGTAGCGATGTTAATCTCGAATCAACCAGATTTGATTGCGTTTGATAACAATTGGGGAATTGGAATGGAATCTGTTTTTGATTTCTTTAAACCACATCAATCAACTTCTGATGAAGCGATTTTGAATGCTTTAGGAACAACAAAATCTGAAATCGAAATCTTTTCTGATGAACCAATTTTCGAAGGGCAATATTCTAACGAATGTTATAAGAATAGAGTAAGAGAAGCTTATTTTAATTTTAAAGAAAAAGTTGCTGTTGGAGGTAAATTGTACGAAAATTGGCGATATATTGCTTTTCACTTGCCTTATGCATTTCAAGGAAAAAGAATGTTTTCGGATGTTTTTGCGTTAGAAAATGGTCAAGATAATTCGAATGATAACTTGAAAATTGTTGCGAAATCGGATGAATATAAAGCTTTAATCAAAGAAAAAGTAGAACCAACTCAACGTGCTTCTTCTGAGATCGGAAATATGTACACAGCTTCTGTTTTCACGGCATTTTTATCGGCTTTACAAGTGAGTGCTGATAATGATGAAGAGTTGAATGGAAAAACTGTTGGATTTATTGCGTATGGTTCTGGATCTAAATCGAAAGTTTTTCAAGGACAAATTGGTGAAGGTTGGAAGAATGTGATGAATAAAATGGATTTGTTCAATTATTTGAATCAAAGAGAAGCAATTTCTTTTGAACAATACCAAGATCTACACAATAAAAATCTGAAAACATCTATTAATGATTCGAAAGGTTTTGCCTTAGATCGCATTGAAACTGAAATTCCAGATTTGAAAGGTGCAAGATATTATACTTACAAAGGATAGAAACATAAAAAAATCGCTCATTTGAGCGATTTTTTTTATACTATTTTCTGCTTCCATTTCCCTCGTTTAAAGAGAATAAATGCTAAAATTGCAATAAACGTTTCCGAAACAGGAATTGCTATAAATACGCCTTCTTCTTTCAAATTGAAATGATAAGAAAGTACATAAGCTAACGGAATTTGAAATAACCAAAATCCAACAAAATTGATTATCGTTGGTGTCATTGTATCGCCTGCTCCATTAAAAGCATTCATCATCACCATTCCAATTCCGTATAATAAAAAACCACTTGCCAAAATATACATTCCTTCTTTTGCAACAAGTTTGATATGCGCTTCTGTTGTAAATATCGAAACCAAATAATTGCTTAATCCATAGAAAATAACACTTACAATCAACATATAAATAATGTTGAATTTCATTGTCATTAAAACAGATTTTTCTGCTTTTTCGGGATCTTTATTTCCTAAATTTTGACCAACTAAAGTTGCTGCAGCATTGCTTAATCCCCAAGCAGGTAACATAAAAAACATCATCAGTCGTAAAGCTGTTTGATAACCAGAAGATGCAATTTCTCCACCAGATTGAGCAACAATTCGCGCAAGAATAATCCAACTACAACTTGCAATAATATATTGTACAATAGCAGGAACTGCAATTTTTACAATATTGATAATTAGTTTAGATTTTGGAACGAAATAACTCCATTTGATTTGAATTAATGAATCTTTTTTCGTTAAACCATACAATTGATAAACCACACCACCACTTCTACCAATTGCAGTAGCTAAGGCTGCTCCTTCTAATCCCATTTCAGGAAAAAAGAACCATCCGCGAACAAGAATTGGACACAGAATAATATTTATTCCGTTAGCTAACCACAAACTTTTCATCGCAATTGCTGCATTTCCAGCTCCGCGAAAAATTCCGTTAATCAAGAATAATAATACAATTGATAAACAACTTGCCATCATTATTTTAGTAAAATTCTTCCCGTATTCTGCGGCTTGTTCAGATGATCCCATCCAAATCAATAAATCTTTGGCGAATATAAATCCGAAAATACTCAACAGAATTGTAATGATTATCGATAATAAAATTGCTTGCGAAGCACTTTCCGAAGCTTTTTCGGGTTTCTTTTCTCCAATTCTTCGTGCAATAATGGCAGTTGCAGCCATACTTATTCCTATTGAAATCGAATAAACAATTGTTAATAAAGATTCTGTAAGACCAACGGTTTGTATGGCGAAAGCGCTTTCTTTTAAATGTCCTACAAAATATAAATCGACCAATGCAAAGACAGATTCCATCACCATTTCGAACATCATCGGAATTGCTAATAGAAAGACTGATTTTTTGATTGGTAACGCGGTTAAATCTAAGTTTTCGCTTGAAAAAGATTGTTTAATTAACGAAAAAATAGACCCAATTTTGGCTGTTAAAGACTTTTCTACAGTCATTTTTTTGGTTTTAAAAAAATTAAAAATACTTGATAAATTTTTAAATCAAAATGAATTTAACGTTAAGTTGCCGCGAAGTTGTAAGTATTCATTTCAATTAAAATCTGAGAGGATTTTGCCCAAAAATAAATCATTTTTTTCAATACCAATTTATCTTTTTGATTTTATTATCTTTACCAAAACAGCTATACTAAGAAGAAATGAAAAAAACTGCTTTTATTTTATTTAATGTTGCCCTTATGGTAGGAGTGAATGCACAGAGTTATAAGAAAAAGTATCCAGATTCAAAAAAAATTGATCATGTTGATACGTATTTTGGAGAGAATGTACAAGATCCATATCGTTGGTTGGAAGATGATTTGTCTGAAGATACTAAGAAATGGGTAATTGAACAAAATAAAGCAACTTATGCTTATTTGAATGAAATTCCATTACGTACACAATTGAAAAAATCGTTGACGGATATCTGGAATTACGAGAAAATTTCGACTCCTTTTAAAGAAGGAGATTATACGTATTACTACAAAAATGATGGTTTACAACAACACTCAGTTTTGTACCGTAAATTAGGTGAAAATGGAACAGAAGAAGTTTTTTTAGATCCGAATAAATTCTCGAAAGATGGTTCTGTTTCGTTGGCTGATGTTAGCTTTTCTAAAGATGGAAGCTTAGTTGCCTATTCAATTTCAGAAGGTGGATCAGATTGGAGAAAAGTAATTGTTCTTAACGCAAAAGATAAAACACAAGTTGGAGAAACATTGATTGATGTTAAATTCTCTGGAACAGCTTGGAAAGGAAACGACGGTTTCTACTATTCGTCTTATGATAAACCAAAAGGATCTGAATTATCTGAGAAAACAGATCAACACAAATTATATTACCACAAATTAGGAACAGCTCAGAAAAAAGATCAATTGATTTTTGGAGGAGCAGAAACACCTCGCCGCTATGTTGGTGCTTATTTGACGGATGATGAGCGTTTCTTAATTATTACAGCTGCAAATACAACAACTGGAAATGAGTTGTATTATCAAGATTTGTCTCAAGCAAATAGCCCAATCAAAACAATTGTGAATAATTTTGATACAAATACTTCTGTGATTGATAACGATGGAGAGACTTTCTACATTTTTACAAATAACAAAGCACCAAACAATAAAGTAGTTAAAGCAACTATTTCTGATTTGAGCGAAGCTGCTTGGAAAATAGTTATTCCAGAAACTGAAAATGTATTATCTGTTTCTACAGGAGGAGGTTATTTATTTGCTAAATACTTAAAAGATGCAATTTCGGTTGTGGAGCAATACAAATATGATGGATCAAAAGTCCGTCAAATTACATTGCCAGGCGTTGGTTCTGCATCAGGATTTGGAGGAAAAAAATCAGAGAAAGAAATCTATTTCGGATTTTCAAATTATATCACACCATCTACAAGCTACAAATACAATGTAGAAACGGGATCTTCGGATGTTTACATTAAACCAAATGTAAAATTTAATTCAGATGATTACATTTCTGAACAAGTTTTTTATACGTCAAAAGATGGAACAAAAGTTCCGATGATTATTACGTATAAAAAAGGATTGAAGAAAAATGGTAAAAATCCTACAATCGTTTATGGATACGGAGGATTCAATATTAGTTTAACGCCAGGATTTAGTCCAGCAACTGCTGCTTGGATTGAAAATGGTGGAGTTTACGCTGTTCCAAACTTACGTGGAGGTGGAGAATATGGTAAAAAATGGCACGATGGAGGGCGTCAATTCAATAAATTAAATGTTTTTAATGATTTCATTGCTGCTGCAGAATATTTACAGAAAAATAATTATACTTCACCAGATTTTACTGCATTATCAGGAGGATCTAACGGAGGATTATTAGTTGGCGCAACAGAAACAATTAATCCAAAAATAGCAAAAGTAGCATTGCCTGCGGTTGGGGTTTTAGATATGTTACGTTATCATACGTTTACTGCTGGTGCAGGTTGGGGTTATGACTACGGAACTGCTGATGACAGCAAAGAAATGTTCGAGTATTTGAAAGGTTATTCACCAGTTCACAATGTAAAAGAAGGAACATGTTATCCTGCTACATTAGTCACAACAGGAGATCATGATGATCGTGTAGTTCCTGCGCATTCGTACAAGTTTGCGGCTAATTTACAAGCGAAACAAGCGTGTGATAATCCAGTTTTAATCAGAATTGAAACGAAAGCTGGTCACGGAGCAGGTCGTTCGACAGAAGTTGTGATTAATGAAACAGCTGATAAATATGCATTCACTTTGTGGAACATGGGAATCAAAAAATTGAAATAATTATAATTTAATTCATTCAAAACCATCTGATTATTCAGGTAGATTTTTTAATTTTATAGGATTAAAAATTTTAAAAATAATGAACACAAAAACATACGCAGCGTTTAATGAAACTGATCCATTAGCGCCACACACAATAGAACGTCGACATTTACATGCGAAAGATATTTTTATAGATATCGAGTATTGTGGAGTTTGTCACAGCGATATTCATACAGCGAAAGGCGATTGGGGAAAACCAAATTATCCAGTTGTTCCAGGGCACGAAATTATTGGTCGAGTAAAAGAAATTGGTTCTGATGTAACAAAGTTTAAAGTTGGAGATTTGGTTGGAGTAGGTTGTATGGTAGAATCTTGTCAACATTGTCATTCTTGCGACGAAGGTTTGGAGCAGTATTGTGAAAATGGTTTTACAGGAACGTACAATTCTAAAAACTCGAAACATGGTGGAATCACTTACGGTGGTTATTCAGAAAACATCGTGGTAGAAGAAGATTTTGTGCTTCACGTACCCGAAAATATCGATGTAAAAGCTGCTGCGCCATTGTTGTGTGCGGGAATTACAACGTGGTCGCCTTTGCGTCACTGGAATGTAAAATCGGGCGATAAAGTTGGTATAATTGGTCTTGGAGGTTTGGGACATATGGGTGTTAAATTTGCAAAAGCAATGGGTGCACATGTTGTAATGATTACAACATCTGAGTCTAAAGGTGAAGATGCAAAGAAACTTGGAGCTGATGAGGTTTTGATTTCGAAAGATGCAACACAAATGAAAGCGCATGCAAATTCATTTGATTTTTTATTGAATACAATTCCTGTAAAACACGATGTTAATCCATATTTACAATTATTAAAATTAGATAAAACAATGTGTATGGTTGGAGCTATCGAGCCTTTAGATGCTGTTCACGGAGGTTTATTGATTATGAAACGTCGTAATTTAGCAGGATCTTTAATTGGAGGAATCAAGGAAACACAAGAAATGTTAGATTTTTGTGGAGAACATAATATTGTGTCTGATGTCGAAATGATCGATATTCAAAACATTAATGAAGCTTACGAGCGAATGATGAAATCTGATGTGAAGTACCGTTTTGTGATTGATATTAAATCATTGAAAGAATCTTAATCTTAGATATAGAAACAAAAAAATCCGCTTAACGAGCGGATTTTTTTTGAGTTTTTAAGTTCTATTTCGCAACAGAATCTTTTGTTGTTCCTGCTGGATTTACAGTTTTCGAAGAATCTACCGTAACTCCTTCTACAGAATCTGCCGAAGGAATTTCTGCTTTTTCAACATTTACAGAATCTTCAATAACTGTTGTTGGTTCTCCTACACTTGTTGGTTCTTGTTTACAAGAAATTGCTGTGAAAGAAATCGCTGCGAAAGCGAATAACGCTAATTTTTTCATTTGATTTTTTTGTTTAATCTATTCTACAAATTATTTTTTCTCTGTTGTTGTAGTCGTAGTTGTTTCAACTTTTACAGGAGTTTCTTTTACAACTGCCGAATCTTTGATAACAACAGAATCTTTTCCTACAGAGTCAATTTTTACAGAATCTTCGATTGTTGTAATCGTGTCATTTTTTACTTCTGTTTCAGTTTTTGTTTCTTTCGATCCAAATAAATTACAAGATGTTAGACCAAATGAAGTTCCGATTACTCCTAATACGATTACGTTTAATGCTAATTTTTTCATAACTTTAATTTTTGATATGTTTAATTGATTTTTTTTTCTTGATTTTTTCAATCATTTTGTTGAACCAAAGTTAAGCAGACATCAAAGTTTTTTGAAGTAAAATAGTTGTAAGATGATTGTAATCCAATCATCTAATATTCAACAAATGTTTTACAACAAAAGAAATCATTTAACAAAGCATTAATAAAGAAATACAACTCAACATATCAAAAAAATTATTTTATTTGTAGTTGTATTAAAAGAAAATTTGTAAAATCGAAATTATTTTACAAAATATTGAAAACCAACTTTATAAATTTTATTTTTTTGAGCAAATTTACAGATATAGAAATTTTCGAAATTCTGAAAAAAACGATTTCAAATCGATTTTTGGAAGAAAATTCTGCTCAATCCGAAAATATCTCCGATTGGAAGGGGCAAGAAATTACATCTTTTCAAGACGATTTATTCAATAAAACCAGATCTACTGTTAGTGAAAAATGGTTTTATACGTATTTTAAGTCAGATTTTAAGAAACTTCCGCGTATTGATATGCTCAATCTTTTGGCACAATATTGTGGATATAAAAATTGGGCACACTTTCTTAATGTTCAGAAAATCGAACATTTTGGTCCAAATAAGACTGAAGAATCGACGATTGAAGCAATAGAAAACGAAAATTTTTCATCACAACATATAATTCCTGAAGAATCTGAAGTAGAGATTCCAGTAGATGTTAAACCATCAACAGAAAAAGAAATAATTCAGGTAAAAGAGAAAGTTGCTAAAACAAAACCTAAGCTAAAATTGATTTCAATAATAGCAGCTGCAGTTGTTTTGTTGAGCGGAATTGGCGCAACTATTTATTTTTCAATTTTTGGTCAGCGAGAATATGAATTTTGTTTTGTAGATTCGGATAGACAAGCTGCAATTACCAATTCTGTTGAGGTTACAATTATTAGAGATGGTTTTACGCCACTTTATTTATCAACGAAAACAGGTTGTATCAAATTTGAATCGCAAAAAGATACAATCAAGATGTTTGTGAGTTCGCCTTATTATAAACAAGATACGTTTAAGGTTAATTTACATCAATATAATCAGCCTGAAAAGCTTTTGTTAGAGCCAGATGATTATAAGATTATGCTGTATTATTATTCGAATTCAGCAAAAGATTTGAAACAACGAATTTCTAAGCTAAATCAAATGATTGCGGATGATGCGTTGATTTATCAAGTGTATGACAATGATTTTTTTGGTGTAGAGATTCTTTCGAAACAACAATATATCAATTTAGTTACAATGCCTACGACATCGTTAAAGAATTTTTCTTTGATCGAATCGGAAAGGAAAAATGGAAAAATTGTGAAATTAAAATTTAAAATCCAGCAAGATGAGAACGATAAGTAAAATAGTTCAGTTTAGCATGATATTGCTGATGAGTGTTTGGATGATATTTTCGTGCAAAGACGATAAATATAAAGGAGAGTATAACCCAGAAGCGATAAAAGGTTACAAAAACGAAGCATCAACAGTAAGTAGTAAGATGGATTCGGTAGAAGCTGTAAATTTTATTGCAAAGCAAAAATTACGCGAGTTTTTCGAGCTTTCGGCGTTGGCATCTAATACCAATGATACGGTTGTTGATAGCTTGTTGAGAGATCAATTGTTGTCTTATTTTCCTAAAAAAGATACGACCGAAATATTTTCGTTATTGAGAGAGCTTCGTTCGAAAAAAGTAACATTTACTTCCGTTTCTAAATTTGCAATTTTACCAAAAGATTCGATTACACCAGACTCTATCAAGCGAATTGCGTATACAATTAATTATTTCAATTCGGATAAAAAGTTAATCGAAACCAATAATCATGTTGGTGTATTTGTGTTAAAACAAGAGCCGATCAAATTTCAGCGAGAGTTTAAATTCTATTTCAGAACACTAAATGATAAAAAAGACTCGATTCAGAAAGATTCAATTCCATCTGGAGTAATACAGAAATCAAGAGGAAAATCGCCAAAATAAGCGTCTTCAATATATTCGATAGGTCTAAAATAAGTTAGACCTATTTTTTTTGAATCAGCTCTACATCTTGCCAAAAACTTATCATAATATCCTCCTCCGTAACCTACACGATTTCCTTTTTTATCGGTAACAAACATTGGAATAAAAATAACATCAATAGCTTTAGAATCAATTTCTGAATAGTGAATAGGTTCTGGAATTTGAAGTGAATTTAATACCGTTTCGAAACCTTTTTCTACTTTACAATTAATCATATCATCGCCAATAACCATAGGCAAAACCACCTTTTTTTGTTGTTGAAATAGCCAATTTATGATTGGATAAGTATTGATTTCGTTATTTTTTTCGATAGGTAAGAAAATATGAAAAGTCTGATCTGTAGAAAAATCTAAGTGTTTGATGTGTTCAAAAATTTGATCACTCAAGTCATCCACTTCTTCTTTAGTGAACGATTTTCTCAACGTTCGATAATATTTTCTAGCTTCAGATTTTGTCATTTCTTCGTAGTTTGATACGAAGTTAAGAAATTATCAAAGTAAAAAAGTAGAGAGTAATACGTTTCAATTAATTTAGAAAAACTAAAACAAAAATAAAACAAGCGATTGCCATAAATAACAATAAGTTAACAGGTTTTACTTTCATTTTACTGAATAAAGACTTTTTGTAAGTTTTGTGAATTCTCTTCGGTTTTGACATTTTTAATTTCGTTATCAATTCTATTATCTAGATGCAAATATGGTAAAAAGGTTGCTTATAAAAAATGCGGGAAACCGTAATTGTATTTTATGTGGTTGTGTATTAGTCAAATAAATTTTAAAAATAAAAAAGTCCATCAAAATTTTGATAGACTTTTTATATAGCTAATGTTTTAATCTATATTTCTTTTACTGTAATTATATTTACAGGGCAAGCTTTGGCAGCACGTTCGCAATTATCTGCGATAGAATGATCAGAATCTTTCAACGTGTGGAAACCTTTTTTATCAATTGCTTTTAATAAAACAGATTTACCGTCTTTTTTTGACATTCTGAATCGTTCTGGTGCTAACTCATAACAATAGTTGCATCCGATGCATTTATCGCGTTGTAACGTAATAATGACCATTGATAACTATTTTTTTAATGAGAATAAGCGCCTTCTTCAACACTATTTTGTTGCGTTCCTGGCTCTTCTACTTTTACTAATTTGTATAATTTATCAGATGGACGAATTCTAAATTCCATCGGAATTGTAATCGAATCACCTTTTTTAGCTGTATCAGATTTTACATCTTCCACCATCATTTCTGTTACCACCATTTCTTTGGCTCCAGTTGTTGGTCCTGTAACTAAAATTAAATCTCCAATTTTCAAATCATAGGCATCAATTACAAATTGACCAATACTTGGTTTTGGGAAGAAATGAACTCCTTTTCCGATATAAACTTTTTTCTGAGTTGCCATAGAACCTGGAACAGCAGACCATTCTCCTAATTTTTGACCTAAATAATATCCAGACCAAAAACCACGATTATAAACAGTTTGCAATAATCCCATCCAGTAATCCACTTTTTCTTTTGAATATGTTTTATCCGCAATAGAATCAATCGCTTCTCTATACGCACGAATTACAGTTGCAACGTATTCTGGAGCACGTCCACGACCTTCAATTTTCAATACTTTTACACCAGCATCAACCACTTCATCCAAAAATTCCATTGTACAAAGGTCTTTTGGCGACATCATGTATTCGTTATCTAATTCGATTTCGAAACCAGATTCTTGGTCGATTACCGTATATTTTTTACGACAGTTTTGTTTACAAGCTCCACGATTTGCAGAAGAATTGTGCGAATGTAAGCTCAAGTAACATTTACCTGAAACAGCCATACACAATGCTCCGTGACCGAAAATTTCGATTTCAACTAAATTTCCACTCGGTCCACGAACATCATCTTTGATAATCTGTTCACAAATCTTTTTCACTTGTTTCAAACTCAATTCACGCGACAATACCATTGTATCAGCAAACATTGCATAGAATTTTACTGTTTCGATATTCGTAACGTTAATTTGTGTCGAAATATGAATCTCAATCCCAATTTGTCTTGCATAAGCAATAACAGATTGATCCATCGCAATAACAGCCGTAATATTTGCTTCTTTTGCTCTGTCCAATAAGTTTTTGATTAAAGATAAATCGTGATCGTATATAATTGTATTTAAAGTAAGGTAAGAACGCACACCTTTTTCTTCACAACGTCTTACGATTTCTGGTAAATCGTCCATTGTAAAGTTTATTGATGCTCTCGCACGCATATTCAACTGCTCAACTCCGAAATATACAGAATCAGCTCCATTATCTAAAGCCGCTTGTAACGATTCGAAATTCCCAGCAGGAGCCATCAACTCCATTTTTCCATCTTTGGTCATACGAAAATTCTGATTTTAAGGTGCAAAGGTACAACAAAAAATACAAGTGATTAAGTTATTTATAATCAAGTTAAATTTTTGAGAATGAATTTACTTTGAAGTTTAAGTTAGTTTTTAGCATAATATTTGTTGTCAAACAATAAATGATATTCCATGAAAAAAATTATTTTATCAAGTATTTTAAGTATCGGTTTATTTGCCTCTTGTGCTTCAACTAAAGAATTGAAACAAGGAGAAGAATTGTTAACAGTTGCTCCAGAAACAAGAGAATGTACCGCAGGAGTTGCAAAAATGCAATGTATGATGGTAAAAGAAGCAAATGCAGCTGAATGGCAATATTTTTATAATCAGATTGAAGGATTTAAGCATGAACCAGGTTATGAATATCAAATTATTGTTTCAAAATCTGAAATTGAAAATCCACCAGCAGATGCATCTTCATTAAAATATAAGTTAGTAAAAGTTGTAAGTAAAAAATTAGCAACAATGAAATAATTTGAATCTACTTCAAAGAATTTCGAGTAATTTTGTAAAATGTTAATAGAAAGTCTTCAAAATCCAAGGATTAAAAACTTGCTGAAATTGCAAGAAAAATCGAGAGAACGTAAAAATCAAGGTTTATTTATTGTGGAAGGAACACAAGAAAATGAATTAGCTGTAAAAGGTGGTTACGAAGCGGTTGAAATTTATATTTGCGAAGATATTTATAACAAATCAATTGATTTTGGACAGGCAAAAGTATTTACAATTACCAAACAAGTTTTTGAAAAGCTTGCGTATAGAAAATCGACAGGCGGAATTATCGGTGCCTATAAAACGAAATCTTCGACATTAACGGATTTACAATTACCAGAAAATGCGTTGGTTGTTGTTTTGGAAGCTGTAGAAAAACCAGGGAATCTTGGTGCAGTTTTACGAACTGGAGATGGAGCAAAAGTAGATGCTGTAATTGTTTGTGATGAAACAGTTGATTTTTTCAATCCGAATGTGATTCGTTCTTCGGTTGGAACATTGTTTACCAATCAAATTACATCAGCAAGTAAAGAGGCCGTTTTGGATTTCTTAAAATCGAAAAATATTCAAGTGGTTTCAACATTTTTAAGAGAAGAAACAAAGAATTTATACGAGACTGATTTCACAAAATCTTCTGCCATTATTTTAGGAACAGAAGCAACAGGGCTTTCTGATTTTTGGGCTGATAATTCAGCTGTTTTAATCAAAATTCCAATGTTAGGGTTTGTTGATTCGCTAAATGTGAGTAACGCAGCAGCGATTTGCGTTTACGAAGCAGTGAGACAAAGACAATAAGATATTATAATAAAAACAAAAAGCCACTTCGAAAGAAGTGGCTTTTATTTTTTAAAGTTATCAACCAAATTTTTTCATGCGCTTTGCAGCCTCATTCAACCAAGGTTGATAATTGCAGTGTTTTTGTATCGCTTGATAAATTCCGTTGCTATTCGGATCTTTTGGATCAAGTTCATAGATTAATGAATTAATAAAACCATTTTTAATTGACTGACTTTTGATATTTTCTAACAAAGCATCAGCAGAAATTCCTTGATATAATTTTTCTTGTAAGTTTGTTAAGACAATATTACGGTAACTCTGATACGTTCTATAATCCTCGTCATTATCTAGATCGATTTCGTCTAATTCTGTCAAAAAATTAACAGGTAATTGCTGAGAAGCAGGATTGTAGTAAGTGTAAGAATCCTTGTACATGTACAACAAATTGATAAAATCGTAATCTAAATTCGTTTTTTCCGTTTTGATGAACGAAGAATTAACTTCTAATTTCTCTAAATCTTTGAAAACTTTTTGATGAAACTTTTTGATTTGATTTTTGAAATCTGGCGGAGCAAGTTTAAATAATTCGGTATGTTCAGTTAAGAATTTATCCATTTTAAAACTTTTGTCAACCAAATAATTGTTTCGATTTTTTCCTATTCCAGAGAATTTGAAATTATTCTCCAAATGTTTTAAATCTGTATTTAGAATCAAACTATCACCTGGAATCAAATAAATTGTAAACTCTTCGCGCTCGATAGAAAGTGTTTTGTAGCCTTCGTCAACTAACTGAACTGTATCCGAAAAATTTCCATCAAAATCTAAAGCAAAAGCCTTTTCACGATTATTCAATAATAGGTAAATGCTATCTGTTTGTGCATTGGCGATTCGTCCACTAAAGTAGACAAGTTCACCTTTTTCTTTTTTAGGCGAACAACTGTAAATTGTAATTAAAATTAGTGGGAGAAATCTCCACAACTTCTTCATTTTCATTTTCCTCTCTGCCTCACAAAAGTAGAAAATTATTCTTCGTTTTGATGAATTTCGAAGTAAGAATCTATCTTAAAATTTTCTGGTTTATTTGCTGCTGCAACCGCCAATTTATCAGCTTCTTCGTTCCAATGATGTCCAGCATGACCTTTAATCCATTGAAATTTTACGCGATGAATTTTATAAACTTCTAAAAATCTTTTCCACAAATCAGCATTCTTCTTTCCTTTGAAATTCTTTTGCACCCAACCAAAAACCCAACGTTTTTCCACAGCATCTACCACATATTTAGAATCGGTCACAATAGTAATCTCCGTGTTGGTGAACTTTAGCGTTTCCAAAGCCGTAATAACTGCCAACAATTCCATTCGATTATTGGTCGTTAGTCGAAAACCTTGAGAAATTTCTTTTTTGACTTTTTTCTCGGTTTCCAACAAAATACAACCAAATCCTCCTGGACCAGGATTTCCCAACGACGAACCGTCTGTATATGCTACAATCGCCATGTTTTATGGTTTGTAATTTAACATTGTATCAATTGTTTGACGCGCAACAAAATGATAATTTGGACGCGCATCTTTATAAATATTCTTCGCTAAATCCAATTGATTAGATTCTTTTAAAGCTAAATATAAAGGCTCTAAAAATTTACGACGACCAACATTTACCAAGAATTCTTTTGCATTTGTGTTGACTTTATCGTAATGCATTAAAAATGCTTTTTCGTACCAAGCACATTCAATTTCTGGATTTTTTGAATTTGTAAAATCATAAATAGCATCCAAATAAGCTAAATCTTCTTTCGTGTTTTTAGTCGTATCAATTTGACGAATAAAATGAACCCATTCGTTTGTAGATTTCGTAGATATCGCCACTTTTTTCGGAGCAACTTTATTTCGCCCGTTTTTAATATCTTGCTGTAACTGTGCTTCTGCTAAATCGAATAATTTTGAAGTAGGTTTTTTCAAATCTTTTGGCCAACCTGTGTTATAAATCCATTCTTGAACAAAAGAATCGTCTCCATTTGTCAAATTAGTTTTCAAATACTCCACAAATTTTTCTGTCGTCATCGTTTGGAAAGCGTGCGAAGAAAAATATTGATTCAAGAATTTATCAAATTTTTTACGACCATATTTATCTTCTAACATTTTCAAAAATAAATAACCTTTATCGTACGGAACATCAGAAAAAGCATCATCAGGATTTGCACCTTTCATGTTCACTTTTAATGAAGTATATTTTTCTGGAATATTTTTCATCGACGTTTCCAAATCTTGAAAACCGATTACCGAAATCATATCTGCATAATCTTTTCCTTCTAATTCTTCCATAATTCTACGTTCGAAATAAACTGTAAATCCTTCATTTACCCAGAAATCATCCCAAGTAGAATTCGTTACTAAATTTCCAGACCAAGAATGCGCCAATTCGTGTGCAATCAAATTCGTCATCGAACGATCACCTACAATTGCAGTTGGTGTTGCGAATGTTAAACGCGGATTTTCCATTCCACCAAAAGGAAACGAAGGCGGTAAAACCAATACATCAAATTGTTCCCAAGGATATTTTCCGTACAATTTCTCGGCAGCCGTTACCATTTTTCCCATGTCGGCAAATTCCCACGCAGCAGCTTTCAATAAGCCAGGTTCTGCATAAACTCCCGTTCTGTTATCGATTGGTTGATATTGTACATCACCAACAGCCAAAGCAATCAAATAAGGTGCAATTGGTTGAGGCATTTTGAACGTGTAAACACCTTCTGCATTTTTCTCTTTCGGATTGATTGCACTCATCAAAGGCAACAAATCTTTTGGCGTTTTTACTTTTGCATCATACGTTAAGCGAACACTTGGTGTATCCTGAATTGGAATCCAAGAACGCGTTAAAATCGCTTGTCCTTGCGACAATAAAAACGTATGCTTTTTATCGTGAGTTTGTTGTGCATTTAACCATTGTAAGGCATTTGCGTCTGGAGAAGTTTTGTAGAAAACTTTTACAATTGTATCATTTGGCGTAACATCAATGATTAAGGCTTGACCTTTAATAGAATCTTTTTCACCTAATTTGTATGTTGTTTTTTTTCCATTCGCTAATAAAACTGAATCAATTATTAGTTTTTCGGTATCTAAAATCAATTGTTTTGCTTGATTATTTTCGAATGTATAAGCCGCCGAACCTTTGATTTGATGCTTATCGAAATCAGTTTCGATATCTAAACTCAAATGTTTGATGCGAGTTTTATCTAAATCAGCAAAAGTTTGATTATCCTTTGCTTCAGTTTCTGTGGTAGAAGTGATTTGTTTATTGCAACTAACCGCCGTTAAAGCCGTTCCTAATGCGATATAAACTAAATTTTTCATTGTTCTAAATCTTTTAAAATCATGTTGTAAGCAGCTTCTTTCAGCGCCACTTTATCGTTTTTTACATTCAAATCTTTCGTTTCGAAAGTCGCCAATAATCGAACTTTTATTTTCCCTGGATATCCTCGAAACCAATTGAATGGAAACATTTTATTAACACCGTGAATCGCCAAAACAGCCAAAGGTGTTTGTGTTTCAATCGCAATGTTAAACGCTCCATCTTTGAAAGGATCCAAATAAATTTTGAATTCTTTGTCGTTTGTAACGCCGCCTTCAGGAAAAATAAAAATACTCAGATTTTTGTCTAACTTTTTCTTTGCTTCGGGATAAACAAGTGCTTTACTACGTGCACTTTTTCGGTCGACAGGGATACAAATTCGTTCGAATATTCGTCCAAAGATAGGGATTTTAAGCAATTCTGCCTTGCCTACAAATACGATTGGATGATGTTTTAGAATAGTCAACATCAACATAATATCCATCACCGAAGTATGATTAGCTATAAAAACATAATTTTCTTTTGGATCGAGTGGAACAAGTTTTTTGTAATCTATTCTAAATCCTGTTCCATACAAAACAAATTTTCCCCAATATCTTATAAATGGGTAGATGTAAGGAAATGTTTTATCGAAGTTTGCTAAAGGTAATACGATAAAAACACCAATTGTTAGGACATAAATTGCGGCTAATAAAATCATCCAAATGCGCCAAATAAGGACGAAGAAACCTGTGATGTATTTCATTGAGTTGGTTTAGTTGGGTAAAGATATGGAGAAAATGAAAACTAAACCTATGTTCCTATTTTTTCAAAAACTTCAAAATGGCTTCATTTAATACTTTTGGTTGCTCGAAAGGAACATAATGTGTCGAATTTGGAATAATCAATAACTCTGCTTTTGAAATATTTTGTTGAATTTCTTTAGTATGACTCTCTTTTACTTCATCTTTTTCTGCAGCAATGACCAATACAGGATTTTGAATTTTATTTAATTCTAGTTTAGTAATTTTTGGTTCATTTAACATCAATTTGATTAAGCGTAAATTCGTATTTTCTGAAGATCTATTTACTAAACTTTTCAAATTCTCAATCAGTTCTTCGCTTACTCCATTTGGATTAAGAACTGCTCCAATTGTTATAATTTTATTAACTAATTCAGGATGTTGAGTATTGATAATTAAAGCTGTGTTTGCACCATCACTCCAACCAACAAGATTTACTTTCTTTAGATTAAGTTTTTGTATCACTTGAAGTAAATCGTTTGAAAATTCTTCATAAGTGTAAGGTGTATTTGTCAAATCTGTACTTCTCCCTTGTCCGCGCGTATCAAGAACAATTACTCGATAATGCTTGGCAAAAAATGGAATTTGTTGATAAAAATCTTCTATACTTCCGTTATTTCCATGTAAAAAAATCAAAGGCTCACCTTGTCCATATTCTTCATAATAAATCTTTGCATCGTTTATGTCAATATATTTTCCTAACTTATTTTTTCCATAAATCAACTTTTTAGCATTCTCTTTATGTTGATAATATGAAATTAATTCTTTTGTTTTTGTATCAATTTCTTCAGGCTTTTCCTCATTTATAGTCAATTTATCTTTTGAATATAAAAGATCTAAGTTGGCGATAAAAACGCCTTCGGAAGCTTCCCAATTACCTTGACTTTGATACCTAAACAATAAATCTTTTGCTAAAGATTTTTTAGCCGAAACACCAAAAACAAAATCTTCTTGATCTAATTTTTTATAACCAACTAATTGTAGTGTTGCAGCAATTTGATCAACATTTTTGAATCGAAATTTATAAGGTGTTAAATTAATTTTTTGCCATCCTGTTGTAGAAGTTTTATAAATAATGTTTTTATCTAAAATGGATTCTACGGGTAACCCATTTTTGACCGAATAAATATTAACTTTCAGCGTTATTTCTTCAAATTTAGAACTTGGAATAATATGAAAATTAAACGCATTCAGTTTTGTAGTTGGGTAAATTTCAAAAATATTTCCTTGTTCAATTGTAGGTACATTTTCATCAAACATTTTAGAAAAAGTAAGCATCGGACGAGTTTTTTGTCCAATAATTTTCTCTTTCATTTTTTCTGTTTTCAGTGTCACCTCTGACAATGAAATTGATTTTTCAGTTAATATAACAACAGAACTTTGTTGAATATCATGAACCGATTTTGAAGTTAAATTATAACCTGACGCATCAAAAACTAAATGAGTTTTAGTTAAATTTTCGGGAATTTCGATAGAAAATTGACCATTTTCATCTGTAATTGCTCCAACTTCTGAATTTTCTATTCCAATAGAACAGTATGAAATTGGCAAATTATTACTGTCTTTTACAGTTCCTTTCACTTGAATTTGGGCTTGAACGATTGTACAAATACTTAAAATTAATCCAAAAAAATAGTTGCTCATGACTTTGTTGTTTGCTATATGACGCATTGTTTTTAAAAAGGTTACATTAATCGTTTATTAATTATTTCATAAAATTTTCATCTAAAACGTTATCGTAATAATATTGGTTTTGAGATGAGCATGAAATGATTAAATTTGTTAAGGAAAGAATACTAAAAATATTATGGCTTTAAATACAATCAATCCAACAACTACGAATGCTTGGAATGCGTTAGAGAAACATTTTCAAACGATTCAACATACGTCAATCAAAGAATTATTTGCTCAAAATGCAAATCGTTTTGAAGAATTTTCGATTCAATATCCTTCATTATTAGTGGATTATTCGAAAAATAGAATTAATGAAGAAACGATTCAACTTTTGGTTGATTTAGCGAAAGAAATGGATGTTGATACAGCAATTCAGCAAATGTTTGAAGGAGATGTCATTAACGTTACTGAAAAACGTGCTGTTCTACATACAGCTTTACGCAATCGCTCTAATGAAGAAGTTTTGGTTGACGGAAAAGATGTGATGCCTCAAATTAATGAGGTGTTAGATCAGATGAAATCTTTTTCGGAGAAAGTAATTTCGGGTGAATGGAAAGGTTTTTCAGGAAAAGAAATTACAGACGTTGTCAACATTGGAATTGGAGGTTCTGACCTTGGACCTGTGATGGTGACGGAAGCATTGAAACATTATAAAACTCGTTTGAATATTCATTTTGTTTCGAATATTGATGGAACGCATTTAGCAGAAACTTTTAAAGAAATAAATCCAGAAACAACCTTATTTATTGTTGCTTCAAAAACATTTACAACGCAAGAAACGATGACAAATGCGTTTTCGGCAAAAGAGTGGTTTTTGAATTCTGATGCGCAAGAAGCTGATGTAGCGAAACATTTTGTGGCGTTATCGACAAATGCAGAAGGCGTTGCAAATTTCGGAATTGATACAGCAAATATGTTCCAATTTTGGGATTGGGTTGGCGGTCGTTATTCGTTGTGGAGCGCGATTGGTTTGAGCATTGCTTTGGCAGTTGGTTTCGATAATTTCGAAGAATTGTTAGAGGGAGCGCATGAAATGGATGTGCATTTCAAGACAGAAACTTTAGATCAAAATATACCAGTTGTTTTAGCGCTTTTAGGAATTTGGTACAACAATTTCTTTGGTGCAGATTCGGTTGCTTTGCTACCTTATGAACAATATTTATCGCGCTTTGCAGCATATTTTCAGCAAGGAGATATGGAAAGTAATGGTAAATATGTTGGTCGTGATGGAAAAAAAGTAGATTATGAAACGGGACCAATTATTTGGGGAGAACCAGGAACAAATGGACAACATGCTTTTTATCAATTAATTCATCAAGGAACAAAATTAATTCCAGCCGATTTTATTGCAGGAGCTAATTCGTTGAATGTTTTAGGCGACCATCATGCAAAATTATTATCAAACTTTTTTGCTCAAACAGAAGCTTTAGCTTTTGGAAAAGATGAAGAAACGGTTGTTGCTGAATTAGAAAAAGCAGGGAAATCGAAAGAAGAAATTGATTTCTTAACTGCTTTCAAAATTTTTGAAGGAAATCGTCCTACAAACTCAATTTTATATCAAGTATTGACTCCAAAAGTTTTAGGAAATTTAATTGCGATGTACGAACACAAAATTTTTGTGCAAGGTGTTATTTGGAATATTTTCTCTTTTGATCAATGGGGAGTAGAGTTAGGAAAACAATTAGCAAATGTGATTTTACCAGAGTTAGAAAATGATGAACAAGTTACTTCTCATGATGCTTCTACAAATGGATTAATCAATGCTTATAAATATTGGAGAAAATAATTTATCAATACAATTACTAAAAAATCCGCTCAATGAGCGGATTTTTTTATGAATTTTTGTGACCAGTTTCTTTTAAAAATAAGGTTAGAATAATGGCAATAAATATTCCAATGATCCAAAACCAAATTGCTTGATGATAATGTACAGTTTTATCTGTAACATTTACAATTTCGTTTCCATATAATTTAGCAAAAACAGGATTAACTAGAGAAGTTACACCAAATGTCAAAAAGTTTTGAACTCCAGTTGCAGAGCCTTTTACATAATCTGGATTAGCTTCTTTGATAACCGAATATGGGATCATTGCGACTCCAGAGAAAAGCCCAAAAATGAAAAATGTAACTTTTATTGGAATTAAATCTGAAAGATAAATGAGTTGTAAAAACATCAGGATCATTCCGATACAACCAAAAAGAATAACAGATTTTCTTTTTCCTATTTTATCCGTTATATAACCCATTAATGGACATCCAACTACCCAGCCTAGTGACGCCATAGCAGCAGTCATAGCAGCATTGTGAGCATCAAAACCTAAGTCTAATTTGAAAAAAGGAACAGCCCAAGTCATGGCAAAAATTGTTGTCGGTATAAATAATAATCCAGAAATAATACCAGTTAACCAAGAATTTGGATTGCTGAAAATAATTTTGAAAGGTTCAATAAAAGAGGTTTGTTTACTTTTTTCGATCTCTTCTTCAGACGATTTTGGAGTTATGAACAGCATTGCTACAGCTGGAATTATACATAAAACTCCAGCAATTATCCAAAATGTTTTATATCCAAAACCATTTTCTAATAATGGCGCAACCACAAATTGTCCTGCCGCTCCTCCAAGCATTCCTATACATTGAGAGAAGCCTATTGCTGTTGCTAAAGATTTTGATGAGAATCCTTTGGTTGCTAAATAGACACAACCAGGAAAAGCAAATGCGCTACCTGCTCCTTGTAATAATCTGCCTGTTGTTCCAGCAAATTGGGAGGAAACAATAAATAAAATACATCCTATTCCGAGTATAAAACACCCTGCAAACATCGAATATCTTGCACCAAATTTGTCTAAACATATTCCAGCAATTAAAGCGAATATCGAATAAGAGTAATAATATGTTCCAATGAGAGAAACTAAATTTTCTTTAGAAATGTTGTAATTCTGAGCCAAATCTGTGATCATTAATGAAGGCGCAGAACGAGTTGCGTAATCAATGAAATAAAAGATTAAGCCTAAAACCCATGCAATGATGAAAAGTTTTTTACTTGATTGTGTGATAGATGATGGTTGATTCATTATAAATCTTTTAAATGTTTATAATTGGATTTAATCGTTTCCATTACCTCATTCATTTTTCCACCTAACATTAGTTTCGCCATAGATTTTGTCATTCCAATCATTTGATCAAGATCTACTTTTGGAGGCATTGCTAAAGCGTTTGGATTTGTAAATACATTTAATAAATACGGTCCATTATGCGCAAAAGCTCTTCCGATTGCATCAGGTAAATCATCAGGATTTTTAACCGATTCGCTTTCTATTCCCATTGCTTTTCCAATCAAAGTAAAGTCAGGATTTTCCATATCTGTTTCATTGTCAGGTAAACCAGCAACTTCCATTTCCAATTTGACCATTCCTAATGTTCTATTATTAAAAATAATTAGTTTAACAGGTAGATTATATTGTTTGATGGTTGCTAAATCTCCTAATAACATTGAGATTCCACCATCTCCACACATCGCAATAATTTGTCTATCAGGATATGCCATTTGTGCACCAATCGCTTGAGGCATTGCATTTGCCATAGAACCATGATTAAAAGATCCTAACATTTTCCTTTCCCCCGTACCCGTTATATAACGTGCTCCCCAAACACAACACATTCCTGTATCAACTGTAAAAATAGCATCTTTTGTAGCTAACTCATCTAATAAATAAGCTGCATATTCGGGTTGAATGGCATTTTCTTTTCCTTTTTCATGAACAAATGTCATTTTGCTTTCAAGAACTTTCTTGTACATTTCTAATTGACTATCCAAAAAATCTTTGTCTTGCTTAGGTTCTAATAACTCAATTAATTCGTTAATTGTTTCTTTTGCATTTCCGACTAATCCTAAATCAATTTTAGCTCTTCGTCCAAGTTTAGAGCCATCTGAATCAATTTGAATGATTTTTTTATCTGTTGGAATAAAATCTTTATAAGGAAAATCGGTACCAATCAAAATAATTAAATCAGCTTTGTGCATAGCATGATAAGCAGATGGTTGACCAAGTAATCCTGTCATTCCTATTTCATTTGGATTATTGGGTTGAATACTCATTTTTCCTTTGAACGAATATCCAACTGGAGCATGCAAATGACGAGAAAGTTTTATAACTTCTTCATTTGCTTGAGATGCGCCAATTCCACAGAATAAGGTAATATTATTAGCATCATTTATAATAGAAGCAGCTTCTCTTAATTCAGTTTTATTTGGAGTAATAATAGGTTGATTGAAATAGAAATTCGAGGTATAATTACTTTCAACGGCTTCCATTTCTGCAATATCTCCTGGAAGTCCAATAATTGCAACATCTTTTTTTGAAATAGCATGTTGTATTGCTGTTTGTACCATTCTAGGAACTTGTTCTGCTCGAGTTATAATTTGATTATAACAACTACAATCATCAAAAAGTTTAATAGTATTCGTTTCCTGAAAATAATCTGTACCAAATTCTATTGTAGGCAGAGTAGAGGCAATTACAACTAAAGGAGTTCTTGATTTATGCGCTTCATAAACTCCGTTAATCAAATGTACATGACCAGGACCAGAACTTCCAGCGCAACATCCAATCCCATTCAATTCTGATTCGGCAGTAGCAGCTATTGCTCCAGCTTCTTCATGTCTTACATGAACCCAATCAATTTTGTCACTTTGTTTAACTGCAATATTAAAAAAATTGAGACTATCACCAGTTACTGCATAAACACGTTTTATATTCGCTTTTTCTAGTAATTCTACAATTTGATGTGCTACATTCTTTCCCATAATAAAGTATTTTTTTGATTGTGACTAACAAGTTATGAAATTATAGGATAAAAATGTTTAAAATAAGTGTTAAATATTTGAATATTAAATTGTTGAAAAACAAAAAAGCCTGTTGAAAAACAGGCTTAAAATTAACACATGAGGACAAAATTTACTCTACTAAATCTTATACGTACATGAATATTTCAATATTTGTGCCAAAACTATATTTGACATAAAAAATAATTGCACAATCTATTTAACTGCTTTAATTTTTCCATTCATTGTTGCAAAATGTCCTGGGAAAGAGCATAAAAAATCATAAGTACCTTCTTCTAAGGTAAATTTGATTTGATCATTTTCTTTACCACCTAACAATTTTGTGTGCGCAATAATTTCTGATTGTAATTCTGTCGGAATATAATCTGTCGCCTTAGCAGAAGCCGCTGTATTTGCAAAAGCAGAAGCATCAGAACCTGGTTTTAACAAAATAAAATTATGTCCCATTGCTTCTTTTGACATTTCACCAGCATTCATTAAGATTAAAGTTACTTCTTCACCAGCTTTTACTGTAAATTCAGTTTTATCGTAGCGCATATCATCACTCGCTTTCAAAACAATATGATTGTTTGTAGCAGGCGTAGCTGTAGAAGTTTCAGCATCTTCTGATGGAGCTGTACTATAATCTATTTCTGGTTGAGTTGATTCATCTTTCTTAGAATCTCCGCAGCTCATCATCAAAATTGCCGCGAAACTCATCAAAGCTATTTTTTTCATTATTTCAATTTTTTGTTTGATGTAAAAATAATGAAATTCAGTAACTTAAAAAAATTTACTCAGTCTAAATAGAACTGATTTTAAACAGATAAATTTCTAAGGAATATCCAAATATTTGTGTGTTTGTAAAGAATAACGCCATTTTGGATTTTCTTTTACATATTCCACAATCAATGGAAGGTTTTTGTCGCGTTTGCTCCACTCTGTTTGTAAGAAAAGCGTACAATCTTTTCCAACTCGAGCAGCTTGTTCTTCAGCAAATTGAAAATCGTGATTATTGAACACAATACATTTCAATTCATTTGCAGCTTCGCAAACTTCGTCTAACGGCAACATTAATTTCTTAGGAGAAAGACAAACCCAATCAATTTCTCCGCTCAACGGATAGGCACCCGAAGTTTCAATATGGATTCTTGCACCTTTTTCGTGTAGTTTTTTTGTCAAATAAGTCAAATCCCACATTAAAGGTTCTCCTCCTGTAATGATGATTGTTTTGGCTTGAGAAGTTGCCAAATCCACCAATTCATCCACATTAGTTAAGGGATGCTTTTCAGCATCCCAACTATCTTTTACATCGCACCAATGGCAACCAACATCACAACCTCCTAATCGAATAAAATAAGAAGCCACACCTGTGTACATTCCTTCACCTTGAATTGTGTAAAAATGCTCCATAACAGGCAATAATTTCCCTTCTTGTATCAATTGTTGTTCTTCTGCAGTTGTTGATGCAATGTGTATCATAATTTTATTTTTTGTTGTTGTATGCCAACAATGTGTTTTTTAATAACATAGCGCGTGTCATTGGTCCAACTCCTCCTGGAACTGGCGTTATCCACGATGCTTTTTCTTTTACATTATCAAAATCTACATCACCAGCTAATCTAAATCCTCGTGGATTAGTTTCGTCATCAACGCGTGTAATTCCTACGTCAACGATAACCGCTCCAACTTTTACCATATCAGCTTTTAAGAAACCAGGAACACCTAATGCAGTGATCACAATATCAGCTTCTTTTGTAAATTGTTCTAAATTTTGAGTTTTCGAATGAGTTAATGTTACTGTACTGTTTCCAGGATTTCCGTTTTTACTCATCAAAATACTCATTGGGCGACCAACGATGCGAGAACGACCAATCACAACTGTATGTTTACCAGCTGTATCAATGTTGTAACGCTCTAACATTTCCATAATTCCGTAAGGTGTAGCAGGTAAAAATGTTTCCATTTCTAACGCCATTTTACCAAAATTCATCGGATGAAAACCATCTACATCTTTCTTAGGATCAATTGCATTGATAACCGCTTCTTGATCGATGTGTTTTGGTAATGGCAATTGCACGATAAACCCGTCCAATGTATCATCATTGTTCCATTTTTCAATTTCTGCAATCAAATCTTCTTGAGAAATTGTATCAGGCAAACGTAATTCTGATGACTCGAAACCTACAAAATGACAATCCTTGATTTTATTGTCAACATAGGTCTGAGAAGCACCATTACTTCCTACTAAAATTGCACCCAAATGTGGTACACGAACTCCTTGGTCCTTGTAATTCTGCACCAGCTCCTTGATCTCTTGTTTGATCTCTTTTGCCAGTTTAATACCGTCTAAAATTTGCATTGTTTTGTTGTGTTTGCGCAAAGATACGGACAAATTGGAAAATAAATCATTAAGTTTTGAGTTGATGATTTTCTGATTAAATAGAAAAACCACTTCGTTGTGAAGTGGTTTTAGCATTATTGATATTTTTTCTGCGATTCTTTTAAGTAATTAAAAACTTGTGTTGTGTTCATTTTTTTTAGAATTTATATTAAAAATAAACATGCCAGTTTCGAAATTGAAATAATAATCTTTTTCTCCATTTTTCAATTGAAACCATTCCAACAAACCATTTGTAAGATTAACACCAATCCAATTGATTTGTGAAGTTTTCAGATCGAAAATAAAATTATCATTCGGATTATTTGTGGTGATATAATGTGTTTTGTCGTCCAAAACATATAAAACACCACTTCCTTGAAACGCTTTCATTTTTAAGAATTTTGATTGTAGATTTCCAAAGTTATAACGCAAAACTGCTTTAAATTCTACATTTGGAGGAACTTGTGTTAACAAAGCATTTTGTTTCTTTTCGCGTGATTTACTTGCCCAAAAAGTTATTCCAAGAAGTAGTGCAAATGGAGAAAAAAACAAAATAATGATGATAGTAATGAAAGAATGTTATCCATAGTAGGTTGATTTAGGTTGTGTTAAGATACAAAAAAAAAGCTGTTAGTTTTCTAACAGCTTTTTTGAAATTTTATAAAGTTTGATTTTATTACAAATTACTCATTTTTTCTTCTACAACTTTTCGTTCTTGTACAATCAAATGATCTTCTTCTGTCGGAAATTGAAAAATTCCAGAATTGATGCTTTCAATGCGTTTCAAGACTTCGTAAGATGCTTTTGCTTTTGTAAAATCTTCTCGATTGAGATAAATACGAATCGCTTTCATAAACGTCAAAATATTTTTCTTTTTCAATTCATCTGCCAACAAAAATTGATCGCGTTCTTCGTTTGCTTCCAATAAAGTCGACAAATTATTATCATCAATTTTGTAATACGATTGTAACATTTGATTGAAAATAATCAAAAAACCTTCATCTGCATTTCCAACTTCTAACGAAATGATTCGAGCCAATGTTTTGTTTAATTCTTGAATATATTTTGAAATAAAATCTTGTTTAATCATCTTAATCTAATTTTTTAGACAACTTTTCGAAAGTTTTTTTTGCGTTTTTATCTTCGTATAAAATCTTATGAACAGCGTTGATAATTGGCGCTTTTATTTGGTATTGCTCATTCATAATTGCCACACCTTTTGTCGCATAGTAACCTTCGGCAACCATATTCATCTCCAAAATAGCAGATTTTACGGTGTAACCTTTTCCAATCATATTTCCGAACATTCGATTTCGTGAAAAGAACGAATATCCTGTTACTAACAAATCGCCTAAATAAGCCGAATCGTTAATTTTACGCTTCATTGGACTTGCAGTTTTTAAAATATGATTCATTTCTCGAATCGCATTACTCATCAAAACTGCTTGGAAATTATCTCCATAACCCAAACCATGCGCTATACCTGCTGCAATCGCGTAAATATTTTTCAATACCGCGCCAAATTCAGTTCCGTAAATATCGTTTGAAAGTTTCGTTTTGATAAAATCACATGCTAAACAATCCGCAACAACTTGTGCTTTGTTTTCGTCTTGCGCCGCAATTGTTAAATAAGAAAGACGCTCCAAAGCAACTTCCTCAGCGTGACAAGGACCACTTACAATTCCTAATTGTTCTTCTTTTACATCGAATTTATCAAACAAATATTGTCCAACCAATTGATAATGATCTGGAATAATTCCTTTGATTGATGTTACTACAAATTTATCTGTCAACGGAACAGTTAATTTACTTAAACAATCGGCAACGTAAATAGATGGCACAACCAAAAAGATTATATCCGAATTCATGACAACTTCGTTGATATCCGTTGAAATTTTAAGCTTTTCTGACTTAAATTCGACATCAGTTAAATAATTTGGATTATGTCTATTTCGCTCCAAATATCCTTTTACGTATTCATCTTTTACCCACCAGTTGAAAGTTTCAAGGTTTTTATTCAGCATTTTTGCAATCGCAGTTGCCCAGCTTCCATTCCCTATTAATCCAACTTTACGATTAGATAACTCTATCATAATATATGTATTGAATAGACAAAGTTAATTAATTTGTAGCTTAGGTATTTTGAATTTTACGAAAAGAAACTCAATTTTGTAAAAATTTTAACGACTTTGTATAAAAAGCTTTTTAGTGAGACCATTATCTACGGTATTGGCTCTATATTGCCGAGGGTAATTATTTTAGCATTGAATTTTTTTATTATCAAGCAAGTTGATAATTCAGATTTTGCAATGTTTTCTCAATTATATTCTGCGGTTTCTTTCCTGAATGTCATTTTAACATTTGGTTTCGAGACTGCATTTTTCCGTTATGCAACCGAAGAAGGAATGTATCAAAAAGTGTTGAATACAGCTTTTTGGTTTATGGTGATGAGTTCTACTGCAATGCTCGTTTTAGTTTTTCTTTTTTTACAACCTCTGGCAGATTCTGCAAATTATAGCGATCACCCAGAATATATTTTGTGGTTTGCGTGGATTGCTTTTTTTGATGCAATTTGTGTGATCCCTTTTGCAGTTCTACGTTTTAAAAATCGACCAATATTATATACAACAATTCGCGTAATTCAGAATGTTTTTCAAGCAGTTTTGACAATTGGTTTGTTGTATTATGTTTCGAAAGATTTTATGCTAGGTTTAGGTTTTGATAATGCGATTTCCTATCCTTTTATAGCGAATTTATTAGCGAGTATTTTAGGATTTGTATTATTAATAGGCGTTGTACGTCATGTTCAATTCAAATTTGATCAATCACTTTTCAAACAAATGTTTTTGTACGGTTATCCGATTATGATTGCTGGTTTGGGGTATATTTTAAATGAAAATTTCGATAAATTAGTTCAACGACAATTAATAGATCCAGCAGCAGCGGGTTCTTATGGTGCTTGTTACAAATTAGCAACATTAATGACGCTTTTCGTTACAGCTTATCGAATGGGAATAGAACCATTTTTCTTTAAAGTTGCCAAAAAAGGAGATGCAAAACAGACATACGCGAATATTTTGTTCTTTTTCAGTATCATTTGTAATATTGTAATTCTTGGAATTTTAGCAAATATTGACTGGATTAAGAAAATATTTGTTCCAAATTCAACGTATTGGAATGCTTTAGATATTGTCCCAATTATTTTAATTGCGAATTTATTTTTCGGAATTTATTATAACCTTTCAACATGGTACAAAGTAACGGATAGAACAAGTATCGGAACTATAATTTCATTGGTTGGTGGTGCGATTACTATTATTTTGAATGTTTTTTTATTGCCAAAATATGGTTTTATGGTTTCTGCCTGGACAACTTTATTGGCGTATGGTGTAATGATGGTGATTTCGTACATTTGGGGTCAGAAAGTTTATCCGATTCCGTATAAAGTCAATAAAATTGTACTTTACATGGGAATTGCAATTGCTTTAGCATGTACAAATTATTACATTCTCGATTCTAATTTGATTATTGGTAATCTGATTCTTATCGTGTACATTGCGTTTATTGCGTTTGCGGAAAAAAATACACTTAAAAAACTAAGAAAATAAAGATGAAAGTAAAAGTTATCAACATCTCGAAACACGCTTTACCAGAATATAAAACAGCTTTATCGGCTGGAATGGATTTAACAGCTAACATTGATGCACCAATCGAATTAAAACCTTTGGAAAGAAGATTAATTCCAACAGGATTGAGCATCGAATTACCAGCAGGTTACGAAGCACAAGTTCGTCCTCGTAGTGGAATGGCGTTAAAATATGGTTTAACTTGTTTGAATTCTCCTGGAACAATTGATGCAGATTATCGTGGAGAAATCGGTGTTATTTTAGCTAATGTTTCAAACGAAGCCGTTACAATCAACGATGGGGAGCGTATTGCACAATTAGTGATCGCGAAACACGAAACGGTTGAGTGGGAAGAATCTAACGCTTTAAATGAAACTGAACGCGGAGCTGGAGGTTTCGGAAGTACAGGAAAACAATAATTTTTTTGTCATTCTGAGCTTGTCGAAGAATCTAAAAAAGAAGTAATTCAATTATAAAATATCAATCTAACAAAAAATATTTTTAGAAATAAAATGAAAATTATTATCCCAATGGCAGGACGTGGTTCACGTTTACGCCCTCATACATTAACAACACCAAAACCATTAATTCCAATTGCAGGAAAACCAATCGTGCATCGTTTGGTAGAAGATATTGCGAAGGTTTGTTCAGAAAAAATTGACGAAATTGCTTTTGTAATTGGTGATTTTGGAGCTGAGGTTGAAGCTGATTTAATTGCAATTGCAGAAAAATTAGGAGCAAAAGGAACAATTTGTCATCAATTGGAGCCGCTTGGAACAGCGCATTCTATTTGGATGGCAAAAGAAGCTTTGGATGGACCAACGGTTGTGGCGTATGCAGACACATTATTTCGTGCAGATTTCAAATTAGATATGGAATCGGATGGCGTTGTTTGGGTAAAACAGGTCGATAATCCTTCGGCTTTTGGCGTTGTGAAATTAGATGATAACAGTGTTATTACAGATTTCGTTGAAAAACCAAAAGAATTTGTTTCGGATTTGGCGATTATTGGGATTTACTTTTTCCGTGATGGACAAAAGTTATATAAAGAAATTGAATATTTATTAGAAAATGATATTCAAAAAGGTGGAGAATATCAATTGACAGATGCATTAGAAAATATGCGTGCTGCAGGTGATAAATTTACGCTTGGAAAAGTGGACGAATGGATGGATTGTGGTAATAAAGCGGTTACAGTTGACACCAATACACGTGTGTTGAATCTGGATAAAGAAGATTTCAAAACGATTCATTCTTCTGCAAAAATTGACAATTCATTAATCATTGAACCATGTTTTATTGGAGAAAATGTCGTGATTAAAAATTCGAAAATCGGACCTTTTGTTTCATTAGGAAATGGAACGGTTGTTGAAAACTCGAATATTGATAACAGTTTGATTCAAGAAAATTCAATCATCAGTAATGCAAATCTTACAGATACAATGATCGGAAACAATGCCAAATATTATGGTGTTTCGCGAAGTATCAGTTTAGGAGATTATTCAGAATTGGATTTCAAATCACACAAAGCATAAAAATTATGATTAAAAAATTAACGTATATCTTTTGTTTAGGGGTTCTTGCAACAGCTTGTAACACTCAGAAAGCAGCAAAAGTAGATAAAGATAATACAGAAGTTGTTTCGGCTTCTTCAAAAATTATTCAGCAAACCTTGTCAAAAAAATCATCATTCAAAGATTTGACGATTAAGGCAAAAGTAACAGCAGATTTAGAAGAGATTTCTGGAGATGCAAACGCTACAATTGCTGTGAAAAATGGGCAAAAGATATGGGTTAATGCAACAAAATTTGGATTTACAGGTGCTCGCGCATTGATTACGCCTGATGGTTTTTCAGCTTTTGAAAAGTTAGGTGGAACATATTATGAAGGAGATTTTTCTATTGCAAATAAATTATTGAAAGTTGATTTTGTCGATTATCAAAAATTACAAAATTTGATGTTAGGAAAAGTTTTCGTTGATCTAAATCCAACAGATTATACAGCTACTTTTACAAATAATCAATATACGATTACATATAATAAAAATCAAGCAATTGCGACTTCTCCAAAAGAAGGCGAATATATACAAACATATGTTTTTGATAACGGTTTTCGATTGAAAGAAGCACATCTGAAAGATCCAAAACGAAAAATGGAAGTTGATTTGGCTTATGACAATTGGATAAAAGCTGGAGCAGAGGAATTTCCGAAAAATGTTAAAATTATTATAAAAGAGAAAAAAACGCGTCAAATAGACTTGGAATATAATAGTTTTACGTTTCAGGAAACGAACACACCGTTCTCAATTCCAGATGGGTATAAGAAAAAAGAAATAAAATAATGAAGTTTGTTTTATCAACTGTACTTTTAACGTTGTCATTATCAGTGTTTGCGCAGGTTCCGTACAATAAAGCGAACTTACAAAAACAGAATGCTCAGCTTAAAAAAGAGATTATAAACTTAAACAAACAACTCGAGGTTAATAAGCAAAATTCGAAGTTAAATGTTGATTTTGTACAGAATTTGACGAAAAAAATTCAGGTACAAACAAAATTAGTTAACAACTTATCGAAAGAAAAACGCTTTATCGAGGATGAAATTTATTTAACTCAATTAGAGATTAATAAACTTTCGCGCGAGTTGGTTGAGCTAAAAAAAGACTACAAACAGGTTTTGGTTCGAGCATATAAGAACAAATCTGTTGAAAATAAATTACTTTTTGTTCTTTCTTCTAAAAGTTTGGGAGAAGCATATCGTCGTATCAAATATTTAGAAAAATATTCGGCTTTTCAATTAGGACAAGCAAATGAAATAATTGGTAAACAAACTGATATTCAGACGAAAAAAGCAAAAAAAGAAAAAGCGAAAGACGAAAAAGAAAAAGTACTTTCTCAGCAAACTTTATTTAGTCAAAATCTTGAAAAAGAAAGATTAACAAAAGAGAAAGCGGTCGAAGAATTCCGTAAAAACGAAGGTGTTATTGTTGCTGAAATCAATGCAAAAGAAGCACAACAACGTCAAATTGATGCACAGATTAAAGCAATTATTGAAGAAGAGATTCGACAAGCAAAGATTCGTGCAGAAAAAGATTTAAAAGATTGGAACGAAGCTAAACGAGGAAATACAATTGCATCTTATAATGAGTATTTAAGAGATAACCCAAAAGGAGATTATGCGAAATCAGCTCGTACAGCTATTTTAAGAATTGAGAATGATGCCAAAGCATGGAATATTGCACGTTCAGCGCATACAAAACAAGCGTATCAATCTTATTTAAATCATCATCCAACAGGAAGTTTCGTATCTACAGCAAAAACAGAAGTTGCTAAATTTGAACAATTAGAACGCGAAGCTGAAGCAGAACGTCAACGTATCATTGCACAACGTAAAGCAGAAGAGGAAGCTCGTTTGAAAGCTCAAAAAGAAGAAGATGCTCGTAAAATTGCAGCAGCTAAAGCTGAAGCTGAGCGTAAAGCGAAGATAGAAGCTGAGCAGAAAGTTGTTGTAAAAGTGCCAGAAAAAGAACGTGTTGTAAAAGTAGATGCAGTAAAACCAGCTGAGACTTTTGCAGAACGTCCAGATTCTGAAGGTATTTCGGGAGAATTCTCATCAAACAAAGGTCGTCTACCTTGGCCTGTTGATAAAGGAACGGTTGTAAGTAGATTTGGAGCTAATTCTCACCCAGTTTTATCTAATATTACAACGCAAAATAGTGGTGTTGATATTTCAACTTATCGTGGAGCACATGCACGTGCTGTTTACGAAGGAACTGTTCAAGCTGTAATGAGTGTATCTGGAAATGGTAAGTCTGTATTGGTAAGACATGGTTCGTATTATTCAGTTTATACAAACTTATCAAGTGTAAGTGTTTCGAAAGGTGATGATGTAAAACGTGGTCAGTCTTTAGGAATTATCTATACAAGTGGAGATGGAGAAACAATCATGAATTTCCAAGTTTGGAGCGGAACAACAAAACAAAATCCTGCTTCTTGGGTAGCGGGAATGTAATAAATTAATTATATATTTGCATTAAAATCAATTCAGTATGGGATTAGGAGGTAAAGAATGGATCGTAATCGTACTTGTTGTGTTATTATTATTCGGAGGAAAGAAAATTCCTGAATTAATGAAAGGATTAGGTTCTGGATTAAACGAATTCAAGAAAGCAACAAAAGATGATAACAAATCAGAAGCTACTGAAAGTACTTCTGACAAAAAAGAAAATTAAAATATATTTTTAATTAGATAATAGAGCATTGTAGTTGCGTATACAATTACAATGCTTTTATTTTATAAACTAAAACAAAACATGAAATTCACAGATAAAGCTTGGTCTATTTTTAATCAAAGTATCAATGATTATCACAAATATGATGATGTAAATCGTCAAATCGAAAATCCATATAGCGAAGAAGATTTAATCGCTCATTTATTGTACAAAAAAAATTGGATTGATACAGTTCAATGGCATTTAGAAGATATTATTCGTGATCCACAAATTGATCCAGTAGAAGCATTAAGCTTAAAACGTTGGATTGATAAATCAAACCAAGAACGTACAGATATGGTAGAATATGTGGATAGCTGGTTTTTACAACAATATGCGAATGTAGAAGTAAAAGCAGATGCAACTTACAATACAGAATCTCCTGCGTGGGCTGTAGACCGTTTTTCTATTTTATCGCTTAAGGTTTATCACATGAAACAAGAGGTAGAACGTGAGGATGCAACACCGGAGCATAAAGCAGCTTGTCAAGTGAAATTAGATGTTTTGAATCAACAACATCAAGATTTATCAACAGCGATTGAAGAATTGTTGGCTGATTTTGAAGCAGGTAAAAAATACATGAAAGTGTATAAACAAATGAAAATGTATAATGACGAGGATTTGAATCCAGTTCTTTATGCAAACAAGAAATAATTTTCAGAAAAATTAATAAAATATAGAAAACTCATCTTTTTTGGATGAGTTTTTTTATTGCGTACAAATATGTTAATTTCATCTAATCAAAATATTAGAATTAAAAAACTGAAATTTATTACTTGCTTTACCTTATAATCAACCTAAAAATTAACACCAGAAGAATTTAAAAAGCTTCAAACTAAAATTTTAGAATAATTATAAAGTTGAAATTACCTCGTATTGAAAAATATGAGGTAATTTTATAATTACTGTAAAATTTCACACATGAAGAAAAATTATTTCAAACCCTTACTTTTAGGAATAAGTTTATTCTCGATTTCGGTTTTTGGTCAACAAGAAAAACCAAAATACGATTATCAAGAAGCTTTCAAACCATTTTTTTATCAGAATAATGCAACAGAAACTCGTTCGGCGAGTGGAAAACCAGGTCATAATTATTGGCAAAATCGTGCAGATTATAATCTGAATGTTAGTTTGAATGAAGAAAAAAATGAAATTTCGGGAACATCTGAAATTACATATACCAACAATAGTTTTGATGATTTAGACTTTTTGTGGTTACAATTGGATCAAAATTTATTCAAAAAAGAATCTCGAGGAAGTGCTTTATTACCGATTTCTGGAAGCCGTTATGGTGATTCAACTTCTGAATTTGAAGGAGGTTATAAAATTAAATCTGTTCAAATAGACGGAAAAGAAGCGAAATACACTGTTTCGGATACACGCATGCAAATTGATTTGATTAATCATTTGAAAGCTCGTGGAGGAAAAACAAAAATAAAAATCGAATATTCATTTGTTTCACCAGATTATGGAGCCGATAGAATGGGTGTAGAACCAACTAAAAATGGAAAGATTTTTACGATGGCGCAATGGTTTCCTCGCATGGCGGTTTACGATGACATCATGGGATGGAATACATTACCATACTTAGGACCAGGAGAATTTTATCTGGAATATGGAGATGTAACAGCAAATATTACAGTTCCGTCTACGCATTATGTGGTTGGTTCAGGAGAATTATTGAATGAAAACGAAGTCTACTCGAAAGAAGAAGTGAATCGTTGGAACAAAGCAAAAGCGAGTGATAAAACCGTTATTATTCGTTCTGCTGATGAGGTAAACAAAGCGACAAAAGTTGCAAAAGGAACAAAAACGTGGAAATTTAAAATTCAGAATACACGTGATTTTGCTTGGGCTTCATCATCTTCGTTCATCTTAGATGCAGCAAAAATTAATCTTCCAAGTGGTCAAAAATCGTTGGCAATTTCGGCTTATCCAGTAGAAAGTGACGGAAATGATGCTTGGGGAAGATCGACAGAATATACAAAAGCTTCTATTGAGCATTACTCGAAACAATGGTTAGAGTATCCTTATCCAGCGGCGACAAATGTGGCAGGAAATGAGGGTGGAATGGAATATCCTGGGATTGTTTTTTGTCATATGACTTCGAAAGGTGAAGGACTTTGGGGTGTTACAGATCACGAATTTGGACATATTTGGTTCCCGATGATTGTTGGTTCTAATGAGCGTGTTCATGGTTGGATGGACGAAGGTTTTAATACGTTTATCAATGATATTTCGACGAAGAATTTCAACAATGGCGAATATTACAAAAAGCAATCTGCACAACGAATGGCGGGTTATTTATTCAGCGATAATCTTGAGCCTGTAACGACTCAACCAGATAATATGCGCGAAAGAAATATCGGTGCATTGTTGTATTATAAGCCAGGTGCAGGAATGAAAGTTTTGCGTGAAACAATTTTGGGTGAAGAAAAATTCGATAAAGCATTGCGCCAATACATCAAATATTGGGCATATAAACATCCAACGCCAGAAGATTTTTTCCGCACGATGGAAAATGTTTCAGGAGAAGAATTATCTTGGTTTTGGAGAGGTTGGTTTTTGAATAAATGGACAATTGATCAAGGAATTAACAGTGCAAAATATGTAGATGGAGATTACAAAAAAGGCTTGATTTTGAAAGTTGAAAATTTTGGACAATTACCAATGCCAACTACTGTTCAAGTGAACTTTAAAGATGGGACTTCTCAAGAAGTTAAATTACCGATTGAAGTTTGGAAACGTAATACAGAATGGACATTCAAAGTGCCTTCAACAAAAGAAGTTTCGATGATTAAATTGGATCCAAATGGAGCTTTACCAGATATTGATTTGAAGAATAATACATTCAATATGGCGGATGCAAAACCTGTTGAAAAGGTTAATCCAAAAGAATACGAAGGTACATTTACGAATAAACAAATTAATTCAGAATTTGTGTTGAAAGCTGAAAACGATAAATTGAAATTAGTTTTTGGTGGACAAACTATTCCATTAGATTATCAAGGTGATAGTAAATTTGTGAATGAACAAGGCGGTTTGGAGTTGACTTTTGCAAAAGATAAAAAGACATTTTCTGTAGAAGAAGCTGGACAAAAGTTTGAGTTTACAAAGAAGTAAATTTGTTCTAAATTTTCATACTGAACCCGTTTTAGCATCACATCATAAAATATAAAAAACCACTTCATAAGAAGTGGTTTTTTGTTGACTATTATTTTTGAGATGTACCTTCTGGTTTAAGATATAAATCGAAGTAATCTGTAATTTTTTGCATCAAATGAACGCGATCTTTTCCACGAACATTATGCTCATGTCCAGGATAAACAAAATAATCCATTTGCATACCATTTTTCACTGCTTCGCGAATAAAATCAATCGAATGTTGCCAAACAACCACATTATCTTGCGCTCCGTGAATCATCAATAATTTACCTTTTAAGTCTTTTACACGGTTAATTAAATTCGTGTTTTTGAAACCTTCAGGATTATCTTGTGGCGATTCCATGTAACGTTCTGTGTACATAATTTCGTATTGTGTCCAATCTAAAACTGGTCCACCAGCAACACCAACTTTGAAAACATCAGGCTTACGTAACATAAAAGAAGTAGTCATAAATCCACCATAAGACCAACCATGAATTCCCATGCGTTCCGCATCTACGAAAGGCAAAGTTTTCAAGAAATCAACACCTTTCATTTGGTCATTCATTTCTGTAGTTGCTACATTTCCGTGAATCGCTTGTTCAAATTTAAGACCTCTATTCGCCGATCCGCGTCCGTCCATTGTAAATACAACATAACCTTTTTCCGCTAAATGATCGTACCAAAGATTTCCTGTTGCAGGAAAACGATTTGTGATTAATTGCGCGTGAGGACCATTGTATAAATAAACGATAACGGGATATTTTTTCGAAGAATCAAAGTTTGTTGGATAGATTAATTTTCCATACAAATCTGTTCCATCATCTGCTTTTAACGTTACATTTTCAACTTTCGCTGTATTGTAATTTGCCAAAGGATTTTGAGCAGTTAAGATATTTTGTTTGAATTTTCCGTTTGCATCCAATACATCAATTTTACGAGGCGTGTTATCATTACTCCAATTATCAATTGCATATTCTCCGTTCGTTGAAACCGAAACATTGTGCGTTCCAGCATCAGTTGTTATTTTACGCAATTTTCCATTCTCCCAATTCACCGCATATAAATGACGATCTTTCGGAGAATCTTTTGTTGTCATGATTAAGAATTCTTTTTTCTTCGCATTTTCTCCAACAAGATCCGTTACAATCCAATCTCCTTTTGTGATTTGGTTCAATAATTTTCCTTCCGTATTGAATCGGTACAAATGCATAAAACCATCGCGTTGCGACCACCAAACAAACTCGTTATTTTTTCCTGGAATAAAATGTAATTCATTTTGAGGTTCTACATATTTTGTATCATCTTCTTTGAATAATGTTTTAATCAATTTCCCTGAAACTGCATCATATTGATTCAATTCCATGTGCTTTTGATTACGAGAAAGTAAAGCAATATAAATATGTTTTTCGTCTGGCGACCACGTAACCGAAGTTAAATAATGATCTACTTCTGGGTGAGTTTCTAAGAAAGTCGTTTTTTGAGTGGTTGGATTATAAACACCTAACGTAACCGTATGATTTTTTGTTCCAGCAAACGGATATTTGATATTTTTGTTTACAGCAGGTTGTACAGACCAATCGATAATTGGATAATCTGTAACCGCTGTTTGATCCATTCTATAAAATGCAACTAAATTCCCTTTTGGAGAGATGAAAATTCCTTTGTGAATCCCAAACTCATTTTGATGAACCGATTTTCCATTCACGATTTCATATTTTCCGTCTTTGGTAATTTGATGTGTTTTTCCAGATTTATCAACAAAAAATAAATTGTTGTCAATTACATATCCAACTTGATTATTCGTCGCGTCAAATTCTATATTTTCTGCATTTTCAGGTAATTTCAACCAATCGTTTTGTTGACCAGCAGTTGTAATTGTTTTGTAACCTGTTTTTGTAGAAAAATAAGCTTGCTTATCATTGATCCAATTCAAAGAAGGAATTCTTTTATTCTCAAATTGAGAACTTCTAAAAATTGTATCAGTTTTAAGAGATGGAACTTCTTTCTTGATTAAAGCTTCTCCGTATGATGTTTTTACATTTTGCGTGTACGCATTTTGATTCGGAATCCATTGAACTTGATTTAGATTTTCGATACGTAAATTCGTCGATAATCCAAGTACAGCATCTTCCATTGTGACATTCTTTTTCTGAGCAATTAAACTAGCGCTCATTAAAAGTGTAGTCAATAAAATTGTTTTTTTCATGTGTGATTTCTATTTCAAATATTGCCCAAGTGCTTCTAAGTTTTTCTTTTCATTCCCAATAAAAATTTTGTCTCCATCTACCACGACAGGACGTTTTAGGAAAGTATAATCTGATAAAATATAATTTTTGATATCATCTTCAGAAAGCTGTTGATCTTTCAATCCTAATTTTTTGTAATTCTGTGCACGACGTGAAAATAGAGCTTCGTAGTTGCCAGCTAAATTCTTCATTTCTTCTAATTCTTCTGCTGTTATCGCAGTCGATTTTATTTCATGCAAATCAAAACCTGTAAAATCAAACTCTTTCATAATACGTTTGCACGTATCGCAAGTTTTCAAAAAAAATATTTTTTTCATTTCTCAAAATCTTTGGTTTTGTAAAGATAAATAAGTTTCATCGTTTTGCAGAATGATAAAGAATTTTGTCAAAATATATTTCAAATCGATAAAAAACTATCTTTGCAAGTATGGAAGAAACTAATTTTTTGCGTTTAAACAAATATATTAGCGATAGTGGTTTTTGTTCGCGTCGTGAAGCAGATCAATACATCGAAAATCGTTTGGTACAAATTAATGGACGAGTTGCTAAAATTGGGCAATTTGTAGGACCAAATGATGTGGTGACTGTAAAAGGTGTCGAAATAGAACCGCGCGAAAAGGAGCATGCGGTTTATATTATGCTGAATAAACCTGTGGGCGTTACGTGTACAACAGATCCTACAGATCCAGATAATATTATCGATTTTCTTTCGTTTGGAGAACGAATTTTTCCGATTGGTCGTTTAGATAAAGATTCGCAAGGATTGATTTTATTGACAAGCGATGGTGATATTGTGAATAAGATTTTACGTGCTGGAAATAATCACGAAAAAGAATACATTGTAACCGTTGATAAACCAATTACGGATGAATTTTGCGAACGAATGTCGAAAGGTGTTCCGATTCTTAATCAGGTTACGAAGAAATGTAAGATCGAAAAAATAAGTACAAATGTTTTCAAAATTACATTAATCCAAGGTTTGAATAGACAGATTCGCCGTATGTGCGAATATTTTGGATATGGTGTAAAAAAATTAGAACGTGTTCGAATTATGAATCTAACGTTGAATGTTGGAATTGGTCAACACCGAGATTTAACAGTAGAAGAATTAGCAGAAATCAATCGCTTGACGAAAGATTCGGAAAAACACGAAGAAAAGAAACCAGCTTCAAAATCAAAAAAATCATCAGCGAAAAAAACAAAAGAAATTTCTCCAGATTTTAAAGATTCGAAAGGAAAATCAATTAAAAAGTCAGTAAAAAAATCAACAACTCAAGCCAGAGTAGGAAAAAGTAAACCACCTACAAATACGAAAGGAGGTAAATTTGGTAAAAGAAGATAAAATCAAAAGACGAATATTTTTCGTCTTTTTTTATACATTTTAGTCAAAACTAACTTCTATCATGTCATTTTACCAAAGATTCAATATCTTTATAAAGTAAAATCTTAAAAACACATGAAGAAAATTGTTTACTCGTTGCTTTTTATAGCGATGACTTTTGGTGCGTCGGTAAAAGCGCAAGAAAATGTTACTTATCAATTGCCTCCGCAAGAAATTTTACAATTGGCAGACGCGGATATGCCACCCTCAATTAGTACAGATCGCAAGGCAGAAAATGCATTTTTGTCTTATAGAAGTCGTTATAAAACGATTAATGAATTGTCAGAAAAAGAATTACGTTTAGCAGGATTACGAATTAATCCAGTTACAAATATTAATTCACGTGAAACATTCAGTGAGAAAATTACTTATTTTGATCTGAAAACTTCAAAAGAAAAAACGATAGCTGGTTTACCTGCAAAAGGTCGTTTTTCTAATCAATCTTGGAACACTTCTCAATCGAAATTTGCCGTTACAAATACAACAAATAAAGGTGTAGAATTGTGGATTGTTGACGTAAAAACGCAAGCTGCAACAAAAGTTTATGAAGATAAATTAAACGCAAACTTAGGTCGTCCTTTCAATTGGATTTCAGATACAGAATTAATTGTGAATGTAATTCCAGCTTCCAAAAAAGCTTTGATTGATACAAAAGACGCAATTGCGACTGGACCTACAGTTTCTGTTGCTGACGGAAAAGAAGCGCAAAACAGAACCTATCAAGATTTATTACAAAATAAAAATGATGAGTTTAACTTCGAACAATTAGCAATTTCTGAATTAGTAAAAGTAAATATCGAAACAGGTGCAAAATCGAAATGGAAAGACGCTGCGATGTACACAGATATTTCGACTTCTCCAGATGGACAATATGTTTTGGTGAACGAAATCAAAAAACCTTTTTCATATTTAGTAACGTACAATAGTTTTCCTTCAACCAATATTGTGTATGATATCAACGGAAAATTAATAAAAGAAGTTGATCATAAAGAGTTACAAGAAGTTGTTCCGAAAGGATTTTCTTCTACGATTATGGGAAAAAGAGGTTTGAATTGGAGAGCAGATAAACCAAATACTTTATATTGGGTTGAGGCTTTAGATGGTGGTGATGCAAACAAGCCTGCGGAATATCGCGATGCGCTTTATCAAGTAACGGCGCCATTTACAGCGAATAAAGAGTTGTTGGTAAAAGTAAAAGATCGCTATAGAGGAGTGACTTGGGGGAATGATGAGGTTGCGATTGTGAGAGATGCTTGGTATAATACACGTAACGAAAGTAGTTATTTGTTCAATCCGTCAAATCCAAATCAAGAACCGATACGCTTTTTTAGTAGAAACTCGCAAGATGCTTACAATAATCCTGGAAGTTTTGTAACTGAAATGAATGATTATGGTTACAATGTTTTAGCAATTAACAAAGGAAAATTGATGTTAGTTGGAGAAGGAGTTTCTGCGGAAGGAATCTTACCTTTTGTAGATGATTTTGATATCAAAACGCAAAAAACTTCTCGTTTATGGAGAGCACAGAAATCAGATAAACTAGAAGCGATTGCTCGAGTTATCGATCCGAAGAAAGGGATCATTTTAGAACAGATTCAATCGAAAACAGATTATCCAAATTTATATGTTCGTAATATTTTTCAGAAAGGAGGAAAGCCAAAACAAGTAACGTTTACAAAAAATCCTTTTGAGGCAATGAACAAAATTTCGAAAGAATTAATTACGTACAAACGTGCTGATGGTGTAGAATTATCAGGAACTTTATATTTGCCGCCAAATTACGATAAAACGAAAAAGGAAAAGTTGCCAATGTTAATGTGGGCTTACCCTCGTGAGTTCAAAGATGCATCTACGGCTGGTCAGGTTACAACTTCTGAAAATAAATTTACTTCTCCTTCTTACGGAGGTCCTATTTATTGGGCATTGAGAGGATATGCGGTCTTAGATGATGCGGCTTTCCCAATTATTGGAGAAGGAAAAGAGGAGCCAAATGATACGTTCGTTCCTCAATTGGTTGCCAATGCAAAAGCTGCGATTGATGCGGTGGATAAATTAGGTTTTATCGATCGTGAAAGAGTTGCGGTTGGTGGACATTCTTATGGCGCATTTATGACAGCAAATTTATTAACGCATTCTAATTTATTTGCGGCAGGTATCGCACGTTCAGGTGCTTATAACCGTACATTGACGCCTTTTGGATTTCAATCTGAACAACGTAATTATTGGGAAGCTCCAGATGTTTACAACACAATGGCGCCTTTCCAAAATGCAGATAAAATGAAAACACCATTGTTGTTAATTCATGGTGAAGCAGATAATAATACAGGAACTTTCCCGATGCAATCTGAGCGCTATTTCAATGCATTGAAAGGTTTGGGAGCGACAACTCGTTTGGTTTTATTACCAAAAGAATCTCACGGATATGCAGCCAGAGAAAATATTCTTCACATGTTGTGGGAACAAGATCAATGGTTAGAGAAATATGTGAAAAACAAAGGAAAAAATTCTGAAAAGAAATAATTCTCAATATAAGAAAAGCGATTCAATTTTGAATCGCTTTTTTATTGTAAATAATTATTATATTTAGTTCATAATTAATCAACTATGAAATTAAAAGCTTTACTCTTCTTTCTAATGATTTTTTCTCCATTTCTATTTGCTCAAAATTTGTGGAAAGTAGAATATGAAACCTATGATAAAATGTTTTTTGACGAAAAAGATCCTGTTTTTAAGGCAGAATTAGATAAAAACAATTCTACACCAAAATACTATCAATTACTTTTTAATGAAAATCAGTCGTTTTTTTCTGAAATTGTAAGAATTGATAATAGTCAAAATCAATCATCTATGTCGATGAGTACAATTGATGATAATATTTACATCGATTATAAAACTTCACAATATAAGATTGAAGGAAATTATGTGAACAAGAATATTTTAATAATAGATAATTTGCCTAAATACACTTGGACAATTAGTAGAGAATCAAAAGAAATTTTGGGAATTAAAGTAAAAAAAGCAATAACCGAATACAAAGATTCTAAGATAGAAGTTTGGTTTGCGCCAACTTTACAACCAAAAGGAGGACCAATATTTTTCAATGGGTTACCAGGTTTAATTTTAGAATTGAAAGCTGTAACAACAATGAAAGACGAAAGTTATGAAACGATTTTCAGAGCAATTAATATAAAAGAAGCATCTAAAAACGAAGTGATTAAAATTCCATCAAAAGGTCAGAAAATGACACAAATTGAGAAAGATGATTTTGTGAAAGAAGCAAATAAAAAGATGATGGAAGCTTATAATAACAAGGTTTCGAAAGATTAAAACATAAAAAAACCACTTCTTTAGAAGTGGTTTTTAAATTTTATAGCTGAGGTATTATAACATTTTCAAGAAGTTAACTTCTAATTCCGTTAATCTTCTAAAATCACCTCTTTGTAAAGTTTTCTTTGTAAGTCCTGCAAAAGAAACGCGGTCTAACGCTTCTACTTCGTATCCTTTTGTTTCGAAAATACGACGTACAACGCGGTTCCAACCAATATGTAATTCTACACCAACTTCATTTTTCGGTCTACCTTCAATAAAAGAAATTTCGTCAACAACTGCAATTCCTTCAGGAATTAAACGAACACCTTTTTTGATGTCAGCCAAATCATTTGCTGTTAACTTTTTGTCCAATGTAACGTGATATATTTTTTTGATATCATGACTTGGATGTGTTAATTTCTTAGTTAAATAACCATCATTTGTAAACAATAAAACTCCTGTTGTTTGTCTATCCAAGCGTCCTACTGGGAAAATTCTCGCTGTAGTTGCTGTAGACATTAAGTCCATCACAGTTTTACGTCCTTTTTCATCATTTGATGTTGAAATAAAACCTTTTGGTTTATTCAACACAAAATATACATTTTTCTCTGAAGAGATTTTACGACCATCGAAACGAACTTCATCATCGGGTTGTACTTTATAACCCATTTCAGTAATCACTTGACCATTCACTGTAACGATTCCAGTTTTGATCAACTCGTCGGCCTCTCTTCTGGATGCAATCCCTGCATTCGCTACATATTTATTTAAACGAATAGTCCCGTCATCAACTGGTGCTTTTTTCAGTCTTTTAACAAATGGTTTTTCACCTGGTTTGTTAAACGGTTTCTTTGGTCCAAAACTTTTCTTTCCTTCTTCTGATGGTTTTCCACCAAAAGTTGGTTTTCCTTTCCCTGAAGATGGTTTAGAAGAAGAATTTCCTCTTGCTCCACCTTTTCCACGATTGTTCCCGCCTTGGGAATTTCTGTCGTTGGATTGATTTCGTCTGTTATTCATCTGAATTTGATTAATTTATGCGCTGATTAAAATTTTGCGCAATAGTTTGCAAAGTTAAGGGATTTATTTCGATTAATACGATACTAAATACACCCGCAACAATCATTCCCTTAAAAAAATAATGTAAAATCTTATATGCTTGTGTCGATTTTATTCTCCAAATGATAAATAAAATCACTGTGAAAGCGATATTCGCAGCAATAAAAAAGTACTTCATCGCGCCAACATCATTTTTCATAATGATAATAATTCCAATGATTAATTCTGTAATAATTAAACATGAAATCAAAACTTTTGTAAAATCTATTCCATATTTGATTGGAATTGAATCATAATTATAAATCAAATCTGCTTTTTGAGAACTCAAATCTTTTACAATATCAGTAATCAATAATAAAATACTCAAAAAAGTAGCATGTAAAGCCAAATTGAACGTGAAATGATCAAAATAAACCAATAAGGCGAAAAATGGCATGACACGAATAATAACCAAATAAAAGTTTTTGATCAATGCAAATCGATTGATTTTGTGGCTATAAAACCAAACTAGAAATTGATAAATCAAAAAGAAAATGAAAACCTTCCACGAAATTAAGGCTGCAATAATCAATGCTAAAGCATTCAGAACAATGTAAACAGTTAGTTTGAAACCTTGCGAAACTTGTTTCTGAAGATAAACTTGTAAAGGACGTTTGAGTTCGTCTTTTTCTAAATCGTAAAAATTATTGATGATATATCCCGCGGCCACACAAAGTATCGAACAAAGAATAAGCCCGTCCAACTTTGGATTTGTCAACAATTGACGATGACCAACTTCTGGCGCAAAAATAAAAAGTGCAGCAAGGTATTGTGCCAATATTAACACAATTAAATTATAGCCACGAACAACAGAAAATAATGCAAAAACTTTTAAGATTATTTTCTGAACGTTCATTGATTATATTTTTATAAATTATTTTTTAGAATTTGTAAATAACTTCGGTCTGGAAGTCTTTTAAGTAGCTTTTCGCTTTGTCATAATCTTGTGTAAAACCAAGAACATAACCGCCTCCGCCAGAACCACAAAGTTTTAGGTAATACGTATCTGTATCAATTCCAGTTTTCCATGCATTCACCAGTTTTTGAGGAATCATTGGTCTGAAATGCTCATAACCCCAAGCTGACAATTTTTGAAGATTTGAAAAAAGTGGATTGTATTCACCTTTCACAAAGTTTTCGATACATGCGTTGTTGTATTTAATAAATTCTTCTTTCAATGTTTTACGAAAACCCTCTTTTTTCATTTTTTCGAAGAAAATATGAATCATTGGCGCCGTTTCTCCTGGTGTACCCGAATTGATTAAGAAAACAGCTCCTTTTCCGTCTACGTTTGCAGAAGGTAAACCAATTGTCGAGATATCATCTTTTGATTGAATTAATAAAGGAATATTCATGTAACAAATCAAAGGATCAATTCCAGAACTTTTTCCATGAAAATGAGATTCTAAATTTCCGAAAAGAGCTTTTAATTTGCTAATTTTTTCTTTGTTTAGATTTTGATTGATATCAATTTTATTCAAGGCATATTTGTCATAAATAGCTGCAACCAAAGCGCCAGAACTACCTACACCATATCCTTGAGGAATGTTAGAATCGAAGTACATTCCGTTTGCAACATCTTCCGAAAAAGATTTTGTATCAAAAGTATCTGCAAAATTCTCTTCTAAAAATTTCGCATAATTTTTCAAGTGAGCATTTGACTCTTCTGCAATTTCAGAAGGCTCAAATTTTAATGCACCTTGGTAAAAATTATAAGGAATTGTTAATCCTTTCGAGTTTTCAATAATTCCATATTCGCCAAAAAGTAAGATTTTGGCATAAAATAATGGGTTCTTCATTCAATGCTAAAATTGGTACTGCAAAGTTACAAAATTTAAGCCATTCTTTTTTTAATTTGAGGAAGAGTTTTGTTTTAAAAAATTGTAAATCACATTATTTTTTGATTAATAGTAGTTTTTGGAATATATTTTGACTAAATAATTTAGAATAAATTGGTTAAATTTCAATTAATAATCAATGATTTTAACCGAATTAGCATTAAAAATAGAGAATTAATGTATTAAAATATATAAATTTGTGCCATGTATATCACCGAATATCTATCGAATGAGATAAAACCAGGGAAAGTTAATTCTTCTCCAAGTCAGCTTTTAGAAGTTGTGCAAGAGAATAAATTGACGCATTTACCTTTGTTTAAAGGGTTGGATTTTGTTGGAAATATCTCGGAAGAAGATTTGATTGAATTATCAATTGATGATGAAAAAGTAGATTATACTTCGTATTTGGAGAGTTTTTATCTTTCTGAATCGAGTACGCTTTTAGATGCAATTCAGATGATGTATACGAATCAGGCGAATATCTTACCGATTATTAATGAACAATTGCGTTATGTTGGTTTTATTACGGAAACGGATATTATCAACACGTTTGCAAATTTCCCTTTTGTCGCTGCACAAGGCGTTTCGATGTTAGTTTCGATTGCGGAAAAAGACTTGTCGATGACGGCGATTTCTAATATTATAGAAGTGAATAACGGAAAAATATTGGGAATGATGATTGTTGGAAATAAAGAAGATAGCGTTTATGTTTTGCTGAAATTTAGTTCATCAAACTTGTTAACAATTGGTGAAACATTTGAGCGATATGGATATCAAGTGATTCAAAAATTTTATAACGACGAAAAACAAGAACTTCTGCAAAGTCGTTATGCACAATTGTTAAAATACATGAATACCTAATGATAAAAGTTGCACTTTTTGGACAAAAAACAAGTACGTCTTTAACGGATATTATTCCACCATTTATTAATTATTTAATTCAGAACGAAATTGCTTTTTGTGTTGAGCAAAATTTTCTTCAAATCTTAAAAGAAACAACTGATTTTGATACTGATAATGTAGAAACCTATACTTCTCATGATGATTTAGACAAATCGGTTAAATTCTTATTCAGTTTTGGTGGAGACGGAACAATTTTATCAGCAACTACAATTGTTAGGGATTCTAATATTCCAATTATTGGTGTAAATACGGGACGTTTAGGCTTTTTAGCAACAATTAATAAAAGTGTGTTATTGGAGCAAATGGATAGTTTTTTCAATGATGATTATAACATTATTCCACGAACTTTATTAACCGTTAAAAGAAGTGATGGTGTAGAAATTGAAAATAATTTTGCGATTAACGAAGTGACTGTAGTTCGCCGTGAAACAACGAGTATGATTACGGTTGATGCTTATTTAAACAATGAATTTTTAAATTCTTTTTGGTCTGATGGTTTGATTATTTCTACGCCAACAGGTTCTACAGGATATTCGTTAAGTTGTGGTGGACCAATTGTTCATCCGTCTAATCAAAATTTTGTCATTACACCTGTTGCGCCACATAATCTAAATGTGCGTCCATTAGTTATGTCAGAAAACGAAAAAATTGACTTAAAAATACGCAGTAGAGCTAATGAATATTTCCTTTCGTTAGATTCTCGTAACTTTCCTTTAACAACTGACGTCGAATTGACAATACAAAAAGCTGACTTCAAAATCTTAATCGTTGAAGCTATTGACGCGACTTATTTCACAACTTTGAGAGAAAAAATGCTTTGGGGTTCAGATAAAAGGAATTAAAATTTACAATAAAACTTCTTAATTTTTGTTAAATCAGTTACGTTGAATTGACTTTTGTTTATATTTGTTCGAATTTAAAAGAAGATAAAAAGCAAAAGCCGAAAAAATAACACAACTTATGAGGAGATTATTTTTGTTTGTTTTTATATTATGTTTTTCGCAATTAACTTTTGCGCAAAGACATGAACTCGGAATTTTTGCTGGTGGAGCAAATGTGATTGGAGATGTTGGTAAAGCCAGTTATATCAATCCATTTCCTACTAAAACTGAAGCAGGAGGTAAAATATATTTACCAATTTCAATAGGAGGATTATATCGTTTTAATATAAATCCACAAATGGGTTTTAGAGCAAATATATCTTATTCAAAAGTTGGAGCAAGTGATCATCGTTCGAAAGAATATTATAAATTAAAAAGAAATAAAAATTTTCGAAATAATATTGTAGAAGGATCTTTGATGTTTGAGTATAATTTCTTTAACATCAATGATGATCAAGAAAAAGCGCAATCACCTTATATTTTTGTAGGAGTTGGAGCTTTTTCTGCAAAAGGAAAAGAATATGATTACGATGGAACAAACAACGTAATTATCGAAAAAACAAAATATAATACCGATTTAACAATTCCTTTTGGAGTTGGATATAAAGTAAGATTCAATTACAATTGGATTTTATCTTTTGAGACAGGTGTTCGATATACAAATGTTGATTATTTAGATTATAACACTGGAAAATTTACTCAAAATTTTGTAGATGCTGTAGAAACAGGTACTTTGTCTCAATCTGAATATGATAAACGTATATATGGAAACACATCAAACAAAGATTGGTATGTTTTAACAGGAATTTCCTTAACGTACAGTTTTGGTCGACCTGCTTGTTATTGTGATTAAAAAGAATGGAAATTAGTTTAGTAGAACAAATAGATAAAAATAATATACCTAATCACGTTGCAATCATTATGGATGGTAATGGAAGATGGGCTAAGAAGAACGGTAAAGAAAGAACTTTTGGTCACAAAAGTGCTTTGGGAGCTGTACGATCTTCAATCGAAACTTGTCGAAAATTAGGTATAAAACATCTTACACTTTACGCATTTTCTACTGAAAATTGGAACCGTCCAAAATTAGAAGTCAATGTTTTAATGACTTTATTAAGTTCTGCAATTAAGGACGAAATAAATGAATTACACAAAAATGGAGTTCGCTTGAATGTGATTGGAGATTTATCAAAATTACCAAAAAAAGCATTCAAAGATTTGACTCAAGCAATAGAAAAAACGAAAGACAACACAGCTTGTGTTTTGACATTAGCATTAAGTTATGGTTCGAAAGAAGAACTATTACACGCGATGAAATCTATTGCGCAAAAATATAAAGACGGAGAAATATCCGACAATGATTTTAATGAAGAATTAGTTCATCAAAACTTATATACACACGATTTACCTATGGTAGATCTTATGATTAGAACAAGTGGCGAAACCAGAATTAGTAATTTCTTGTTGTGGCAAATTGCTTACGCAGAATTATATTTTACAGAGGTTTTGTGGCCTGATTTTAACGAGGAAGAATTTTATAAAGCAATTTTAAATTACCAAAACAGAGAACGTAGATTTGGTAAGATAAGCGAGCAACTAACGAACTAATCGAACTGAAATAGAGGATTATGAAGAAAATTTTTTGGACAATGTGTATGCTTGGAGCTTACATGGCACAAGCGCAAGTCGTAGATTCTACGAAAACCATTGATTCAACACAACAAGATAATTTTGTCTTAGATTATACCAATGCACGAACTTTCAAATTGAAAGATATCGTTGTAACAGGTGACTCTAAATATTCTAAGAATCAAATTATCCGTTATGCAGGTTTTGCTATCGGTGAAGAGATAGAATTACCAGGTACGAAGGTAAATAATGCTGTAAAAAAATTATGGAGATCTAATATTTTCTCTGACATCGACTTGTATGTAGATAAAATAGAAGGTAACGAAGTAACATTAGAGCTTGCCTTGGTTTCAGTTCCTAGTTTAGGAGAAATTAAGATTAACGGTGTGAAAAAATCGCAACGCGAAGATTTAATCAAACAAAATAAATTAAATCCAGGTGTTAAGATTACACAAAGTTTAATCAATACGACAAATAATAAAATCAAAGATTATTATACTGGAAAAGGTTATCCTAACACAACAATTAATGTAGAACGTCAGCCAATTGTTGGTAAAGAAGACGAAGAAAACATTACATTAAATGTGAATCGTGGAGAGCGTGTAAAGATTAAGAAAATCATTTTCGAAGGAAATGAAAACTTAACTGCTGCTCGTTTACGTAAAAAAGGGATGAAAAATACCAAACAGAAATCTATCAATATTTTCAAGTCATCTAAAATGATTCCTGAAAAATTCCAGGAAGATTTAAAAACTTTGGTTGATGAGTATAAATCTGTTGGTTTTAGAGATGCTAAAGTTGAGTCATACAACATCGAAAAAGTTGATGATAAAAACTTATTAGTTAAAATTAAAGTTAACGAAGGAAAACCATATTTCTTAGGAGATGTAACGTTTTCTGGAAACTCAATTTATACTTCTGAACAGTTACAGCGAATTTTTGGTTACAAAACAGGAGATCATTATGACGCAGTAGGTATCAACAAAAAGATTTCTGGATCAGAAAAAGACGATGATATTTCTACGTTATATATGGATAGAGGGTATTTGTTTGCTCGTGCTATTCCTGTAGAAAAAAGTGTAAAAAATGATACAATCGATCTTGAAATTAAAGTTTTCGAAGGTACACAAGCTACACTTAATAAAGTAACGATTAACGGTAATACAGAAGCACACGATCATATTTTATACCGTGAGTTAAGAACTAAACCAGGAGATTTATTCTCTAAATCGGACATTAAGCGTACGATGATGGAGTTAGCTTCTTTGGGATACTTAGAACCAACGCAAATAGTTCCAGATATTCAACCAAATCAAGATAATAATACAGTTGATGTGGAGTGGAAAGTTGCGCCAAAATCATCTTCTCAAGTAGAATTACAAGGAGGATATGGTGCAGGGACTTTCATTGGTACATTAGGATTAACTTTCGGGAATTTCTCATTAAAGAATTTTTTCAATAAAAAAGCTTGGAAACCAATTCCAATGGGAGATGGACAACAATTATCATTAAGAGCACAAGCTGGTAACGGATATAAAAATTATAGTTTATCATTTGTTGAACCTTGGATTGGAGGAAAACGCCCTACAGCTTTATCAACGTCTTTTTATTATTCGCAATATGATTACCGTGATAATTATGGAGAAAAAGCGAAATTGGATATCTTAGGAGCTTCAGTTGGGTTAACTAAGTTATTAACTTGGCCAGATGATTATTTCCGTTTATCAAACTCAATTTCTTATCAGTTATATAACTTCGATAATTATGCGATGTCTGTTGGTAATATGCAATATGAAAATGGTTCGTCAAACAACTTAAACTACACATTAGGTTTAACACGTAATTCTGCTGGACCAGACCCTATTTTCCCACAATCAGGATCAGAAATTAGTTTATCGTTTACGACAACATTTCCTTATTCAGCTTTTAATAACAAAGACTATACAAACATGTCTGATGTAGAAAAATTCAAATGGTTAGAATATTATAAATTCAAAGCTAAAGCATATTTCTACAAAGAATTAACTGGTAAATTAGTTTTAAAAGCCGGTGGAGAGTTTGGAGTTTTAGGAACATATAACCGTAAAATTGGAACAATTCCTTTCGAACGTTTTTACTTAGGAGGAACAGGTCTTACACAAAATCGTTTCGATGGACGTGAGATTATTTCATTAAGAGGTTACGAAGATGCAACAAATTCTGGTGGACAAACAGGAGATATTACGCCAGAAGGAGGTGGTACGATTTATAATAAATATTCATTAGAATTGCGTTATCCAATCACAATGAGCCAAACAGCTAAAATTTATGCATTAACTTTTGCGGAAGGAGGTAACGTTTGGAACAATACAAGTGAATTTAAACCGTTTGAATTAAAACGTTCTGCAGGGGCAGGTGTTCGTATTTACATGCCAGCATTTGGTTTATTAGGATTCGATTTCGGATATGGATTTGATAAAGGATTTGGACAAACAGAACGCTCAGGATGGCAAACTCACTTTATTATTGGACAACAATTCTAATAAATTGAATAAATTTGCTTAGAACATTTTGGCATAATTTTAGAATTAACACACCACAAATATGAAAAAATGGATTAGTTTTATAGCGTTGTTCTTTGGATTAGCAAGTTTCTCTTTTGCGCAAAGATTTTGTTATGTAGACAGTCAGTATATTTTAGAAAATTTACCAGAATATACATCGTCTCAAAACAAATTAAAATCTCAAACAGAGTCTTGGCAAAAAGAAATTGAGCAAAAACAAGAAAATTTAGCTAAATTACAAGCCGAATTCGAAGCCGAAAAGATTTTATTAACGGCAGAACAGGTGAAAGAGCAAGAGAAAAAGCTAGCTGATGAAGTAGCGGCTGTAAGAATTTTGCAAGATAAACGTTATGGACCAAATGGTGATTTAGTTAATCTGAGAAGATCAATGGTAAAGCCTTTACAAGATCAAATTTATAATGCGACAAAAGAAGTTGCAGATAAAAGAGGATATGGTTTTGTATTTGATAAAGGAAGTGATTTAATCATGATTTATACAGATCCAAAGTTTGACATAAGTAGAGAAGTATTAATGACTTTAAGACCAGAGTTGAAACCAAATAATTCAAAAACATCAACTTCTGGAAATAATAAAACTAGTAATAGTAGCAATAAAACAAGAAAATAAATTTTAAAAAACAAATTAGACTAGAAATGAAACAAATTAGATTGATAGCAGTATTTACAATGATGGTTTTCGGAAGCGTTTTATCTTTCGCTCAAGAAATTGCACATATTGATACGCAAGCAGTAATTGAATCAATGCCAGCTTACAAAAAAGCAGAGGCTGATTTACAAGCATTAGGTAAAAAACACGAAGATGCTATCGCAAAATTACAAGCAGACTATAAAACTTTTATGGAAACTGCTCAAAAAGATTTAGCTGGTAAATCTCAAGAAGAGGCTCAAAAATTAATTGCAGCGAACAAATACCAAGAGAAAGAGCAAGAAATGCAAAAGAAATACGAAACGTATGCAAAAGCTGCTCAAGATGAAATGCAAGCAAAAGAGAAAGCTTTAATGGATCCAATCGAGAAAAGAGTAATGGATGCAATTAATGCTGCTGCTGCAAAAAAAGGAGTTAAATATGTTTTACCTGCAGGTGTTTTAGTTTACAAAGCTGGAGGATACGACTTATTAAATGACGTTAAAAAAGAATTAGGATTATAATTTTAAGATATTAATAATACCTTCAAGCCACTATTTTAGTGGCTTTTTTTATATATGAAAAGAATTTTAGTTACCGGAGCGAATGGTCAGTTAGGTCAATCGATTTTAGAGCAATCAAAAAACTACAAGGAAATTGAATGTTTTTTTGTCACTCGAAATGAATTAGATATTACGAATGAAGAATTAATTAATCATTATTTCGAAGATAAATCATTCGATTTTGTTGTCAATTGTGCAGCTTATACAGCGGTTGATAAAGCTGAAGATGATCAAGAGAATGCTTATTTAGTAAACGCAAAAGCAACAGAATTTTTAGCAAAAATCACGAATCAAAAAGGAATTCCTTTTATTCACGTTTCGACAGATTATGTATTTGATGGAACTGAAGCTCAACCTCGTCTAGAAACAGATCAAACAAATCCTATAGGGGTGTATGGTCAAACAAAATTAGATGGCGAAAATTTAGCATTAGAAAACAATTCTAAAACGATTATTTTACGCACAGCTTGGGTTTATTCTCGATTTGGAAATAATTTCGTTAAAACGATGCTTAGGTTGTTTAATGACAAAGATTCGATCTCTGTTGTAGCAGATCAAATTGGTTCGCCAACAAATGCAATTGATTTGGCTGATGTAATCTTAACGATTATTTTGAAAGATGATTTAACCTATGGAATTTTTAATTATTCGAATGAAGGAAAATGTTCTTGGTTTGAATTTGCGCAAAAAATTAAAGAATTGTCTAATTCAACAATCGAAATTAATCCTGTTCCAACTTCAGCTTATCCGACAAAAGCGAAACGTCCTGCGTATAGTTTATTGGATAAATCGAAAATAAAAGAAGTTTATCAATTTGATATTCCGACTTGGGAAGATAGTTTGAAAAAAGAATTGAAACACCTGATTTAGTTTCAATTTTAATAACATAAAAAAGCTCGAGAAATTCTCGAGCTTTTATTTATCTGACAGATTATTGATTAATCTAAAATCTCAAAACGAGTATAAGGTTGCAACGCTTTCGGAATTTTTACTGTTCCATCAGCTTGTTGGTGATTCTCTAAAATTGAGGCTAAAATACGTGGTAAAGCCAAAGCAGAACCATTTAAACTATGTGCTAATTGAGTTCCGTTTTCATCTTTGTAACGTAATTTCAAACGATTCGCTTGGAAAGTCTCAAAATTAGATACAGATGAAACTTCTAACCATTTTTCTTGCGCTTCAGAGAAAACTTCAAAATCGTATGTAATTGCAGATGTAAATCCTGTATCACCACCACAAAGTCTTAAAATACGGTATGGTAATTCTAAATCTTCTAAAATTCCTTTTACGTGCTCAATCATTCCGTCTAAAGCAGCGTAAGAATTTTCTGGTTTTTCGATACGTACAATCTCAACTTTCTCAAATTGGTGTAAACGATTTAATCCTCTAACATCTTTTCCATAAGAACCCGCTTCACGACGGAAACATGGTGAATATGCAGTCAACGTAATTGGTAAATCTTCTGCTTTTACAATTGTATCACGGTAAATATTCGTCACAGGAACTTCCGCAGTAGGAATCAAGTACAAATCATCTTCTCCAATATAATACATTTGTCCTTCTTTGTCTGGTAACTGTCCAGTTCCATAACCAGAAGCCTCATTCACAACGAAGGGAGGAACAATTTCTGTATAGCCAGCATCAGAATTTTTATCTAAGAAAAATTGTGTTAAAGCACGTTGCAAACGAGCACCTTTTCCTTTGTAAACAGGGAAACCAGCTCCGGTAATTTTAACACCTAATTCAAAATCAATGATGTTAAATTTCTTAGCAACTTCCCAGTGTGGCAAATTGTTTGGTTTTGCAGTTGCATCTCCGTGTTCAAAAACGATTTCATTATCATCAGCATCTTTTCCTGCTTTTACGATTTCGTTCGGAATATTCGGGATTTGATACAAAATATCTTTAACGGATGTTTCGTAAGACGATAATAAATCTTGTAACTCTTTTGATTGAGTTTTTAAATCAACCGTTTTGTTTTTTAATTCATTAGCCTCTTCCGATCTTCCATCTTTAAACAAATTACCAATTTCTTTTGCTAATTTGTTGGATTCAGCTAATACATTATCTAATTCAAATTGTGTTTTACGACGAAGTTCATCCACATTTAAAACTTCATCAACAAGATCTAATTGTTTGAAGTTACGTTTTTTAAGTCCTTCAATTACACGATCTTTGTTTTCTTGAATGTAAGAAACTACTAGCATACTTTTATTAAATTTATACAAATGTATAAATAATTAATTTTTTAGAATAAAGATTAAATGATTTAGGATCAAAAATTAATCAAAATCAATTAATTTTTAAATTTAACTGTCTTCATTAGATAAATAATTGACACAATGTTTTTTACAAAAAATATTCAAAAATTGTAAAACTATTTATAATTGATTAAAAATCAATAGTTTAAATTTTATTTATTGAGAATTGATTAATACAATTATATTACATTGATTTTACATGCTGTTGTTTACGTTTCGAAATACATTTGTCAAAGAAAATTAATCGAAAATTATTAATAATTAAAACAATAAAACAATGAAAAAATTTTTCGCAGTAGTTGCAGTAGCAGCTTTATCTTTAGGAGCAGTATCTTGTGGTGAGAAAAAAGCAGAAGAAGCAGTAGAAAATACAACTGACTCTTTAGCAGCTCAAACTGACTCTTTAGCAGCTCAAACTGATTCTTTAGCAGCTAAAACTGATTCTTTAGTAGAAAAAACGGATTCTTTAGCAACTAAAGTTGAAGGTGCAGCTAAGGAAGTAGCTCCAGCTACTGAAGCTCCAGCAAAATAATTTGAAATAACATTCAGATCATATAAAGAAACCACTTATTAGATAAGTGGTTTTTTTATGCTGTTTTTCGATGTAAATAGCGAGTTAACTTGATAGATAAATCTAAAAGTATAATTTTAGAATTACCATTTCGCTCGATATGATACGACGCTTCATTAATTTCATTTAAAATATCTTCGATATTAGCTCCATGTATAAAAGGCGCAAAACCTTGCCATTTAAAACCTTCTGCATTAATTTGTAAAAAAACTAAATCATCAGATTGATACGTTTTTAACAAAGCTTGACGAAAAATCTCTGAACAATAATTCAAAAAATCTTTTTGTTCACTTCTCGACCAACTTGCAATTTGATTCGACCAATCAATCAAATCTTTTAAAACGGTTGGCGTTTTGGCTGCCATAAAGGCTTTTCGAACCCAAGTCACAAAATACTTATCGAATAAATGTTCGTCATCATTCAATTGATGCAACGCTTCTCGTACATTTCCTTGCGATAAAAAAGCGATATGTTGCGCTTTTTCTGGATTAATATTTTTCTTCTCAATTAGATAATTCTTTATATCCGATTGCGATAAACGAGGAATTTTAACCAATTGACAACGAGAAGTAATAGTTTGTAGAATCAAATCTTCACGTTCTGTTACCAATAAAAAAAGTGTTTTTTGAGGCGGTTCTTCAATTATTTTCAACAATTTATTTGCAGCTGCAGTAGTCATTTCCTCAGCTTGCCAAATAATCATGATTTTATAGCCTCCTTCGTAACTATTTAGCGCTAATGTTTTGACGATTTCATCCGCTTCATCAACAGGAATAACGCCTTGTTTTTTCTCAATACCAAGATGAGACATCCAATCCGTTAAATTTCCATAGACATTTTCGTCTACAAAAGTTCGCCAATCGTTTAATAAATACTTAGCAAGTGGCTTTTTTACACTTTCTGTTGCTGAATAAGGAAAAGAAAAATGTAAATCGGGATGTTGTAATTTATCAACTTTCAGATTGCATTGTTCGTTATTCAAACCACACAAAACTTCACGTGCATAAGCAATTGCCAAAGCCAAAGTTCCCGAACCTTCTGGACCAGAAAAAAGCTGAGCATGACTTATACGACCATCTTTTATAGATTGTTGAAGCTTGTTTTTAATCTCCTGTTGTCCAATTATATTTTCCCAAAGCATAGTCCAAAGTTACTATTTTTATTTTTCAGAATTTATCATACTTTTTAATCGATTGATTTCTTCTAAATTAGCAATTCCAGAATCATCAATCATCGCTGATGAATGAAAGTAAGTAGCGTTTGTATATGAATCAATTTCTTCAATATTTGTTGAGCGCAAACCACCTCCAGGCATAATTGTGATTTGATTTTCTGCTTTTTTAACAAGGTTTTTTAATTCACGTTTTCCATCATAAACATTACTATCTAAACCAGAAGTTAAAATAGTTTTGAATCCTAAATCAATCACGATTTGAAGTGAATTTTCGGCATCAGAAGTTCTGTCAAAAGCGCGATGAAAAGTACAAGGAAAAGGTTTTGCAAGTTCAATTAATTCATGATTTCGTTCAAAATCGATTTCGTTATCTTCATTCAAAATTCCAAAAACAAAACCATCAATTCTAAAATTTTTAATCATGATGATTTCAGATTTCATTTGTTCAAATTCTTCATCAGAATAACAAAAGTCTCCATCACGAGGGCGAATCATCACCATAATTTCTTTATCTGTTTCTTTTCTTAATGTTTTGATATCTTCAAAACTAGGTGTAATTCCGCCTGTTGAAACATCAGCACATAACTCGATTCTATCTGCATTTGATTTTGCTGCAACTAAAGCTGATTCTAAATTAAAGCAAGCAATTTCTATTTTTTTCATTTTGTAATAGATTTTCCGTCAATTAAACGATTTCCAGTTTCATCATAAACCGCAAAGTTAAAGCCAGGATGAATACAATATGAACCATATTCGCCTTGTTTGTTAATTGCAATAAAACCAACTTGAATCGCCGATAAATCTTTTTTACGCGATTTTGTTAATTTAATGATTCGATGAACAGCCTCCTTACATGCATTTTCTGGCGAATAACCTTGACGCATCAACTCCACAACCAAATGACTTCCCGCAATACGAATCACTTCTTCACCATGACCAGTAGCGGTTGCTGCACCAATTTCGTTATCAACATATAAACCTGCGCCGATAATTGGTGAATCACCAACACGTCCGTGCATTTTGTACGCCATTCCGCTCGTAGTACAAGCTCCAGAAAGATTTCCATAGGAATCTAAGGCAATCATTCCAATTGTATCATGATTTTCGATATTGATAGGCATCTGATAATTAGTATCTTTCAACCATTCTTTCCACTCTTTTTCGGAAACATCAGTTAATAAATTCTCTTTTTTGAAGCCTTTTTCCAACGCAAATTGAAGTGCACCATTTCCAACTAACATCACGTGTGGTGTATCTTCCATTACCTTTCGCGCAACAGAAATTGGATGTTTGATATACTCTAAACTAGCAACAGAACCAATATTTGCTTGATCGTCCATAATACATGCATCTAAAGTTACTTTTCCATCGCGATCAGGACGTCCACCATAACCAACACTTCGTTCATTTGGATCAGCTTCGACCAATTTTACGCCTTGCTCTACAGCATCTAAAGCTGTTCCATTATTACCTAAAACTTTCCAAGCTTCGGCATTAGCTTCAATTCCAAAACGCCAAGTAGAAAGAACAATTGGTTTATTGATTTTTGTTGAAGTAGTTGATCTTTTAGATGTAGTTTGCGCATTAAGATCAAGTTTTGTTGTACCTAAAAGTAAGCCTAAAGCTCCAAGATTTTTTATGAAATTTCTTCTATTACTCATGTGTTAATCGATTTCTAAATTGTGTTAAAACAAATATAATCCATATTATTGTATAACAGAATTTCTGTCAATCAAAACACTAAAAACTAATGAGATCAACTTTACTATCATTTATTCTGATGATGTTTTCATCATTAATTTTTGCTCAGAAAAATAATTATGCACAATATGTTAATCCGTTTATTGGAACAGGTGGACATGGACATACATTTCCTGGAGCGACTTTACCATTCGGAATGGTTCAACTTTCTCCAGATACTCGAATTGATGGAAGTTGGGATGGTTGTGGTGGTTATCATTATTCTGATGATTTTATTTATGGTTTTTCACATACACATCTAAATGGAACAGGAGTTTCTGATTATGGTGACATTATGTTGATGCCAACGCTTAATCAGAAAGGATTTAATCAGACTGATTATGGTTCTAAATTTTCGCATAAAAATGAAAAAGCAACAGCAGGATATTATCAAGTTTTGTTAGATAAATATAATGTCAATGTTCGATTAACGGCAACAACTCACGTTGGTTTGCATGAATATACTTTTAATAAAGCTGGTGACGCAAATATCATTTTAGATCTTAATCATCGTGATAAATTAGTTGACGGAGAAGTGAAAATTGTAGACGCTAAAACACTTTATGTTTACAGAAATTCGGAAGAATGGGCGAAGAATCAAAAGATTTTTGCCAAGATAGAATTTAATGTTCCATTGAAATTAACTGCTTCAAAAGACGGAAATATAATATCTAAAACATTTAAAGGAAATGAAATTGCCTTGGCTTTTGGTAAAAAAGTAAAGAAAGGTGAGAAGATTATGGTAAAAGTGACCTTATCTACAACTGGATATAATGGAACGGATGTTAATAGCAAAGAATTAACAACTTTTGATTTTTCTAAAACGAAAGCCGCTGCTGAAAAGGCTTGGGACAAAGAATTATCGAAGATTGAAGTGAAATCTTCAGATAAGAATAAACTAACTATTTTTTATACAGCGATGTATCACACGATGATGCAACCAAATATTTCGCAAGATTTGAATGGAAATTATCGTGGAATGGACGATCAAATTCATTTGGCAAATAATTTCGATTATTATTCGGTTTTTTCACTTTGGGATACTTTTCGTGCTGCGCATCCTTTGTATACCTTGATTGAGAAGAGAAGAACGATTGATTTTATTAACACATTTATCAAGCATTACGAACAAGGTGGACGTTTACCTGTTTGGGAATTAGCGAGTAACGAAACCGATTGTATGATTGGTTATCACTCGGTTTCTGTGATTGCTGATGCAATGGTAAAAGGTTTCAAAGGCTTTGATTATGAGAAAGCTTATGAAGCAGCAAAACATTCGGCAATGTTAGATCATTTGGGATTGAAAGCTTACAAACAAAACGGATTTATTTCGATTGACGATGAACACGAATCAGTTTCTAAAACATTAGAATATGCGTACGATGATTGGTGTATTGCGCAAATGGCATTGATTTTAAATAAACACGACGATTATAATTACTTTATCGAACGTTCTCAATATTGGAAAAATTTATTCAATCATGAGACAAAATTTATTCAGCCAAAGAAAAATGGAGGTTGGCTAAAACCTTTTGATCCGCGTGAAGTAAACAATAATTACACAGAGGCGAATGGTTGTCAATACACGTTTTTTGCACCGCAAGATATTAATGGAATGATTGATTTTTATGGTGGAAAAGATGGTTTTGATGCAAAATTAGATGAATTATTTAATGCACCATCAGAAACAACAGGTCGGGAGCAAGTGGATGTTACGGGACTTATCGGGCAATATGCGCAAGGAAATGAGCCGAGTCATCACGTGGCTTTTTTGTACAATTACATTGATAAGCCAAAAAAAACAAAAGAATTGGTTCATAAAATTTTGAATGAACATTACAAAAACTCGCCAGATGGATTGATTGGAAATGAAGATTGTGGGCAGATGAGCGCGTGGTACGTTTTGGCTTCGATGGGAATTTATAGCGTTACGCCAGGTTCGGGAATGTGGACGACTGTTGAGCCGTATTTTGATGAAATCACGATTAATCTAGAAGATGGAACGAAGCGTATAATCACGAAAAATAATTACAAAGAAAATCAATTTTTAGGATTTGAATTTTTGAAAGATAGAGAGATTAAACCTATTTCTGAAAGTGAAAAAATTGTAACAATTCCAGTTTTGGTTGCTGAAGACAGATCATTTCAAAATAAAATGAATGTTGAAGTAAAATCTTCTGAACCAAATGCGAAAATCTATGTTTCTGTGAATGGTAAAAAAGCAGAAATCTATAAAAAACCAATTTCAATCAAAGAAACAACTACAATTTCTTCTTTTGTGGAAGTGAATGGAAAGAAAAGTAAAACAATTTCTGGAACATTTACTAAGAAACCAAATGATTATACAATTCAGTTGAATTCTACCTACACACCGCAATATCATGCAGGTGGATATGATCAAAATTTTGATGCAATTGTTGACATGAAAAAAACGAAATCCGTTTCTTCGGTTGTCATGAATTTCTTGCAAGATTCTCGTTCTTGGATTGTCTTACCTACAAAATTAGAAGTCTATACATCGAAAGATAATCAGAATTTTAAATTGGTTGGAATGTTAGAAAAACAAGTTGATGCATTTGATAATAACGTGTTTTCTGATTCATGGAAAATTCAGTTTAAAGAAGAAAAAGCACGTTACATCAAAGTAAAAGCAACAAATTATGGTGCTTTCCCAAAAGGTCATTTAGCAGAACCTTTTCAAGGAAAGTCGTATATTTTTGTAGATGAAATAACAGTGAAATAGTGAATAAAAAGTTAATTGTTTTTAATTTAATCGTTATTGGATTAATACTTTTATTTCCAATAATAAATTTTTGTTGGATACATAGTTCTTCAAATTATACTTTTTGGGATATTTATTATCAAACCGAATATCATGAAATTATTTACATTCTTATTGGAATAATTATTTTCTCAAGTTTAATTAGTTTGTTTAAATACAGTAAGTTGATTAATGTTAATTTAGTTTTAACTTCAGTTTTTTTTATGATTATAATTGGAGTATTTATAAATGACATAATTAAATTAAAAAAGGAAGAAAAAGAATACATAGAAAGAGCAAAAGAAGATATTAAAAATGATAAAATTATTTTTCTTCATTCAGGAGGATTTCCTTTACCAGAATTTAGTTCTGAAACCTATGCTAAAATTGACAGTATTCACAATAAATATGGAGTAGATTATATAAATATTGGAGTTTTAGATTTTAAACATGATAAATTAGAACTAAAATATGAAGAAACTGTAAAGCCTTATCTTGAAAAACGTAATGGTAAAGATTGGAAGAAACGAATGCAAAAAGAATTAGATGCAATAAAAAAGGAAAAACTTTATTAACTAAACTTTAGTTAACTTTTTCGTAACTTTATATTCGAAATCGAAGAAAATGCAAACAGAAATTTTAAACAAAGCATTACAGAATCGTTCTATCAATCCAACAGCGATGCGTTTGTTGGTTTTAGATAAATTGATGAAAACTGACGTTGCATTAAGTTTAGCTGATTTAGAAATTGAAATGGATCAGGCAGATCGAGTAACAATTTATAGAACCTTAAAAACTTTCGAAGAAAATAAATTAATTCATTCAATCGAGGACGGAACGGGCTCTAAAAAATATGCGCTTTGCGAGTCGAGTTGCAAATGTACGCCCGAATTTACACATGCTCATTTTCATTGTAATAATTGTAATCAAACGTTTTGTTTGCGAAATATTCATGTGCCAGAAATCAATCTACCCAAAAATTTCAAGGCGGAACAATCTTCATTTATTCTGAAAGGAATTTGCGATCAATGTAAATCCTAAACTTTGCAACCAGATTGCAGCAATAACTTTATAATTTTGAAATATAAATTTTTGAATTATGTCTAAAGCTTGTTGTAGTACGTCAAATGACAAACATAAAGATACTCATGATCATAATCACGAAGGTCATGACCACGAACACAATAATAGTAAAATTTTATTAGGTGCCAGTTTAGCTATTTTCTTTGCCGGAATTTTTGTTCAATATGTTTTAAAACCAACTTGGTTTGTTGATAATCAAACTATTCGTTTGATATGGTTTGGCATTTCTTATATTTTAGTAGCATTTCCTGTTTGGGGAGAAGCGTTTAAATTAGCAAAAAAAATAGATTTCTTCAATGAATTTTCGTTGATGGGAATTGCGACTTTAGGTGCTTTCATTATTGGCGAATATCCAGAAGGTGTAGCGGTAATGTTGTTTTATACAATTGGCGAAATGTTTCAGGAAGCGGCGGTTAATAAGGCAAAAGGAAATATTAAAGCCTTATTAGATGTTCGTCCAGATACAGCGCATGTTTTACGAAATGGTAATTTCGAAACAATAAAACCACAAGATGTGGCAATTGGAGAAACAATTCAGGTAAAAGTTGGGGAAAAAGTTCCGTTAGATGGAATTATGATTTCAGATAAAGGAAGTTTTAATACTGCGGCTTTGACAGGAGAAAGTAAACCTTCAACGTATAAAACTGGAGAAACTGCTTTGGCAGGAATGTTAAATCTTGAAAATGTAATCGAAATTCAAACGACTAAAAAATTTGAAGATAGTTCGATTGCAAAAATTTTACAAATGGTTCAAGATGCAGCTTCTCGCAAAGCTCCAACTGAATTATTTATCCGAAAATTTGCAAAAATATATACGCCAATTGTTTTCTTTTTAGCGGCTGCTTTGGTGATTATTCCTTATTTCTTTGTTGATAATTACGATTTTAATGATTGGTTATACAGAGGTTTAGTTTTCTTGGTTGTTTCTTGTCCTTGTGCATTAGTAATTTCGGTTCCATTGGGTTATTTCGGAGGAATTGGGGCAGCTTCACGCAACGGAATTTTAGTAAAAGGTTCTAACTTTTTAGATTTAATGGCGAAAGTAAACACAGTTGTGATGGATAAAACAGGAACAATGACGGAAGGGGTTTTCGAAGTTCAAAAAATTGAAACTAATCTTCCTGAAAACGATTTTTTAAATCTTGTTTCGGCTTTAGAAAAACAATCTACGCATCCAATTGCGAAAGCGATTGTGGCAAGTCATCCATCAGAATTGAAAGCGATAGAAGTGGAAGAAATTTCTGGAAAAGGTTTGAAAGGAAAAGTTGATGGAAAAATAGTTTTAGCTGGAAATACTAAATTATTAGATCATTTCTCGATTCAATATCCACAAGAAATTCATGATATTGTAGAAAGTATTGTGGTGGTTGCAGTTGATGAAAAATATGCAGGATATATTACAATTGCTGATAAAATCAAGGAAGATGCGCAACAAGCAATTCAGAAAATGAAAGCTTTAGGTGTTTCGAAAACGATTATGTTGAGTGGAGATAAAAATACCATTACGCAAAAAGTTGCAAAAGAAGTTGGTGTTGATGAAGCTTTTGGTGGATTGTTACCAGAAGGAAAAGTAGAGAAAGTTGAAGCATTGAAAAAATATCAAAATCAAGTGGTGGTTTTTGTAGGTGATGGAATCAATGATGCGCCTGTTCTAGCGCTTTCTGATGTCGGAATTGCGATGGGTGGACTTGGAAGCGATGCTGCGATAGAAACTGCAGATGTTGTAATCCAAACCGATCAACCTTCTAAAATTGCAACGGCGATAAAAATTGGTCGTGAAACAAAAAAGATTGTGATTCAGAATATCATTTTAGCAATGGGCGTTAAAATTATCGTGCTTTTCCTTGGAGCAGAAGGAATTGCCAATATGTGGGAAGCTGTTTTTGCAGATGTAGGTGTTGCTTTATTAGCAATTTTGAATGCTGTTCGAATTCAACGAATGAAATTTTAGATAATAAAAAATAAAGCGATCAATTGATCGCTTTATTTTTTTATGTATAAATCTTTCATCAAATCTAAATCAACCTTTAAAATATCAGTTAAATAATTTTCGACTGAACCAAAATTCTTATTAATCGCTTCATAAGAGCTTTCTAAATATTCAGGTAAAACATCAATTAGATATTTATAATTCGGATCGATCTTTAAGATGTGTGCATATTTTTGTTCCAAAAAGATATTAGAAGCCAAGTAATCATCCATAATTGTATCTAAATCGACTTTCAAAGCAGATAAAATCATTGCTGTTGCAAATCCAGTTCGATCTTTTCCAGCTGTACAATGAAATAAAATTGGCGTTCTATTTTTGTGTTGAATAATATCAAAAAAGCTTTTGTATTGCGTTTGACATGTTTTATCTAAAACAAAATCCTCGTAAATTTTACACATAAATTCTTTCGGATTTGAAATTCCAGCTTTGAATTGTTTCACTAAATTTTCGAAATGTCCAGAAGAAATATCCAAATGAACTTCGTGATTACAACTATTTGGAATGTGATCTTGATTTTTTAAACGTTCGTAAGTCGTGCGTAAATCAATAATTGTTCGAATTGGAAAATCATTTAAAATCTCCAAATCATCATCTGTCAAATTTGCTAAATCATCAGATCGAATTAACAATCCTTTTCTAATGACTTCATTTTTTGTGTTAATTATTCCACCTAAATCTCTGCAATTAAATCCGCCTTCAAGTGGAAGAGTTCTTTGTTCGAGCGAGATTTCGCATAAAGTATTTTCCATTTTCTGTTCGTTTTTTAGGTTATTTTTTAATATGTAAAAGTTAAGGTTAATTATTTAGTTATCATATTAAAATCGTATTAAAAAAAGTATAACTTTTTACTTTAACATTTTATTATTCTTATTCAATCTAAATTTACTTTATATTCGTATAGAATTAGAATAAATCTAAATAATCTGATGGGAGATAAAGTGAAAATTGCGAAGGAGAAGTTCATCTTAAAAAAGAAAGAATTTGTGACACCACATCTTATTCGCGTTCATTTGGAAAATGATGATGTATCTTTTTTTAAGGATACAACGTTGGGCGGAACATGTAAATTACTTTTTCCACCGCTTGGGATCCGTGATATTCACTATGCTGAGTATGATGAAGAGAATCAAAAATGGATTTCGCCATCAGAAAAATTTAAACCAGTTTCTCGTACCTATACGTTGCGCGATATTGATGCAAAAAACAATGTGATTGTGATTGATATTGCAAATCATGGATTGAATGGTCCAGGATCGCGTTGGGCAAATGAGGCGAAAGTTGGAGATATGATTGGAGTTTCGATGAAGTCGAAAAAAAAAGATTTGGCTCCAAAAACAGATTTCATTTTCTTGGCTGCAGATTTAACAGGCTTGCCTGTAATTTCAGCAATTATAGAGTCGCTTCCTGCTAAAACAAACGGAATTGTTTGTGTGGAAGTCCCAACAGAAGATGATATTCACCAAATTGAAACGAAAGCAAATTTAGAATTTAAATGGATTGTGAATCAAAATGTAGGAAGCGGAATAGCTTTATATAGTTTGACAAAAAATCAGAAATTTCCGAAACGCAAAGACGGAAAACGATTTGCTTATGTTGCGGGGGAATCTAAATCTGTAAAGGAAATAAAATCATTTTTTAAAGATGATTTAGAATGGAAAAAAGACGAATTTTATTGTACATCGCATTGGAAAGCAGGAAAAGCAGAGAAAAATGCATTAGAAAATTGTCACGATAAAATAGAACAAGAATTGTTGGTAAGAGTTTTCTAAAAACAAGAGGGATATTTAATCAAAAAGCTTTATCAGAAATGGTGAAGCTTTTTTTGTTATCTTTAAATTTCTAATTGCATTAAAATGAAGTATATCTTATTGTTGTTGTTTTCAGTTTCAGTTTTTGGTCAAGAAAAATTTAAAGTAGAATATGAAAGACGGAATTTTATTAATTTGAATGATCCGAATCCAGAATCGAAAAGATTAAGAGAGGAAATGTTTTCGAAACCAAAATATATTGCTCTTTCTGTCGATGCAAATCAATGTCTTTCACAAGAAATAGAACGAATTGATAATTCGCAAGGACCAAAATATTCGATGAAAGTTTTAGGTGGTTTTAAAGATTTGGAAAGCTTTTATGATTTCGATACGAATTCAAAAATAATCATGAGAGAAATGGATTCCAAATTGTATAATATCTCTGATTCCATTGCAACTTATAAATGGAGTATTACGCGAGAATCCAAAAAAATAAAAGGTTATGATGTACGAAAAGCAGTAGCTGTTGACGCTAATTTCAACATAGAAGCGTGGTATGTTCCTTCGATAAAATCAAAATGTGGACCAGATGAATACAATGGTTTGCCAGGATTATTATTAGAACTGAAGAAAACTTCTTTGAAAGATGAAAATCAGTATACAACTTATAAGTTAGAATCAATTTCGATTGACGATAAGCTGAAACTACAAAAACCAACGAAAGGAAAAGTAATTTCGACACCAGAATTTGATAAAATTGAGAAAGAATATTATCAAAAAATACAAGAAAATATCAACAAAAAAACAGGAGTTGATAAAGATGATTAACAAAAAAACGGCTCAATTTTGAGCCGTTTTTTTGTTATTTTGATTCAATAATCGTAAACTTACTTATTAAGAAATTCATCAATTTCAGTGTGGTTATTCAACCAATCTTTTGCCATTTCGAATGCAGATAAATTTTTGCTTAATTCTAGTGGGTGTTCCTTAAGTAATTTTAAAAATTGTTGATTAATCAAATCAATTGTGTAGCGTTCCGCTTGATTAAGCTGTTGTTTTTCTCGGTTTGATGCGTAATAATTATTTTCATTAATAAAATTGAAATAATCATTGACCAATTCCCAAAGTTCAGGAATTCCTTTTCCGATTAATCCAGAACCGATAATTGATTTTCTTTTCCATTGAGAAGATTTGGTTGGTAAAAATTGCAATGAACGAACAATATCCAATTTTGCATCTTTCACTAATTTTTCTTGAAACGAATCTGATTTATTGACAAAAATTAAATCAGCCATTTCCATAATTCCTCGTTTTATTCCTTGTAAATCATCTCCAGAACCCGGAAGTTGAAGAAATAAGAAGAGATCTGAAATTTCATTTACTAAGGTTTCAGATTGTCCAACACCGACAGTTTCAATCAAAATATTTTCAAACCCTGCTGCTTCGCATAATAAAATTGCTTCATATGTACGTGAGGTAACACCACCTAAAGAACCGTTAGAAGCGCTTGGACGTATATAAGCATTCTCTTCTCGCGATAAGTCCTCCATGCGTGTTTTGTCGCCTAAAATACTTCCTTTTGAAAGGGAACTACTTGGATCAATTGCTAAAATCGCTACTTTTTCACCTTTACTTAGAATATATTTCCCCAAAGATTCGATAAAAGTACTTTTACCAACACCGGGAATTCCTGTAATGGCAATTCTTTTTGAAGTTTTGGAAACAGGTAATAAACTAATGATATGTTGCGCTAATTTCAAATCGTCTAAACGATTGCTTTCGGCTAGTGTAATAGCTCTTGATAAGGCAAAACGATCGCCTTCTTTTATTTTTTGAGCAAGTATTTCGGGGTCAATTTTTCGCATAAGACACAATCTTAGATTAAAGATAAAGTCTTAATTAAGAATAAAAAAATACAATCGAAATTTGTGAATGTATTTTATATAGCTCTTGCATTGATTGGTATAAAAAATAAAACAAATATAATTGTTTATATATTTTAAATTCAATTATATAAACTTCATTAATTCGTAATTATGAATTTTTTTGTTCCTCTTTAATTCTTTTTATAAAAGCAGAAGGAGATTCATTCATGATTTGAGTAAAAGTTGTTGTAAAAGTACTATGAGAAGCAAATCCGCAATCACTTGCTAAATAGCTTACTTTCGTGTTAATGTATTTCGGCTCATTTTGAAGTCGATTGACGATATAATTTACTCTCAATTCATTCAAATAAGAATTAAATTGCTTTTGACGATGAGTTTTAATGATTTCAGAAAGATATTTTGTATTCGTTTCAAATTGTTTTGATAATGAAGCAAGGTTAATATCTTTCTTAGTAAAGCCTTTATTCTTCTCAAATAACTCTAATTTTCGAAGTAAGTCATTCTCGGTTTTAGATGAAATGCTAAGGTTATTCGTTGGTTTTTCTTCAATCATAACCTCTGTTGGTGGAGTTGGAGAAATGATTTTATTTGTAACCTCTTCTTTGATTGGTTCAGAAGGAATTTCTTTAATCTCTTTTACAGAACTTATTTCTTCGACAGAAATCTCAGTTGATTGTTTAGTTTTTTTGGAAACAAAGTAAATAATTAATCCTAAGATAATTATCGCTGAAATTAATAATAAAATGATTAACCAAGTTTCCATTTTTTGTAAAATTTATATTCCGAATTAATAAAATAAAACCAATTGATAATCATTAAAATAATTGATTTTCAATGATTATACTATTTGTAAAAATACTCCGAAATTTTGAAATAAAAAAGGCTAACTTTTAAGAGTTAGCCTTTTTTTTGAAATTCATCTTTGCTTGGAGAACAACCACAGCCTTTTGAGCATCCGCCTCCTTTTGAACTAAATGAGTTTCTAATTAATTTTACAACATACCAAACTGCAAATCCGAAAAGGAAAGCGATAAAAATATATTGTATCCAAATATTGTCCATACTATTATTTTAAAAAATGATATGCAATAAATGCAACCACATATGCCAAACCTGTCATAAACCCTGTCTGAATCAATGTCCATTTCCAAGAATTTGTTTCGCGTTTTACGATCGCAATTGTACTCATACATTGCATTGCGAATGCATAAAATAACAACAATGAAACTCCTGTAGCGAGGTTATATGCTGGTTCTCCTGTGTTTTGGTTGATCTCATTTTTCATACGATGAAGTAAACGATCTTTTTGACCATTGTCCTCTACATCAACTTCTCCTAAACTGTAAACCGTTGACATTGTTCCGACAAAAACTTCACGCGCAGCGAATGACGAAATCAAACCAATTCCCATCTTCCAATCGTATCCTAATGGCTCTACAACTGGCTCTATAACTGAACCTAATCTACCCAAATAAGAATGTTCTAATTTATAAGAAGCAATTTCATTTGCTAAATCTTCTTCATTCATTTTTGGATGATGAGCAGTTACAATTTCTTCTGCATTTCTGAATTGTTCTCCAGGTCCGAAAGTTCCTAAAACCCAAAGAATAATCGAAATTGCAAATATGATTTTACCCGCATCAACTAAAAATCCTAACGTTTTTTCCCAAACATTAATTCCAACATTTTTCCAATCAGGAAGTTTGTACGTTGGCATTTCTAAAATTAGGTAACTTTTATGTTTTGCTTTAATGATTAAATCCAATAAAATAGCACTTCCTAATGCGCCTAAAACACCTAAAATGTACATCACAAATAACGCCAAAGCTTGGTAACTTAATCCAAAAATATGTTCGTCGGGAATTACTAAAGCAATTAAAACGATGTAAATTGGTAAACGAGCCGAACACGTCATAAAAGGCGTTACAAGTATCGTTAATAGACGCTCTTTGTCATTTTCGATATTACGTGCAGACATGATTGCAGGAACGGCACAGGCAACTCCAGAAATTAACGGAACAACACTTTTTCCGCTTAATCCAAATGGTTTTAACCATCTGTCCATTAAATAAACCACGCGGCTCATGTAGCCCGTTTCTTCCATTATTGAAATGAATAAAAACAAAATGGCAATTTGCGGAACGAAAACGGCAATCCCTTCTATACCTGGGATTATTGCACCTCCAATGATTTCGTTGATAGGTCCTTCAGGTATTAAACTAATTGCTTTTTCGTCGATCCAACCAAATAAATCTTCGACCATTGTCATTAATGGTGCAGACCACGCATAAACAGCTTGAAAGATTAATAATAAAATTCCTAAAAAGATGATGTATCCAAAAACTGGATGAATCAATGTTTTATCAATTTTATCGGTTAAGGTTTCATTTCCGTCAAAATTATATGAAATAATATCGTTTAATTTTTCCTCTAAAATTTTATTTCGATCTAAGGCTTCTTTGACTTGTAATCGTTTCGAAACAATATAATTTTCTTTTTTAATTGTATCTAATTTACTTAGATTTTCTTTCGATTCGAACGGAACTTCTTTCTGTGAAAGATATTGCCAAGCTAAATAATCAGATTTAAGATTAAATTCATTCTTGATTTTTTCTACAATAGAAAGATACTCTTTCGGAATTTCGTAATGACGATTATATGGAGTTGCGTCTTTTGTAAAAGCTTCTACTAATTCATCAATTCCTTCGCTTGTACGCGCGTTTGTTAAGTATATTTTTGTTTGAAGAAAATCTTCTAACTTTTTCAAATCAATATTAAGTCCCTTGCTTTTGATTTCATCTTTCATATTGATGACAAAAATTGCAGGAACGTCTAAATCTCGAACTTGTTGATACAACAAAATCGATCGTTTTAGATTAGATGGCTCACCAATAACAACTGCTAAATTTGGGTAATGACTATTGGTTTTGTCTCCTAAAGTTTTGAATACAATTTCTTCATCCAAAGAACTTGGATAAATTGTATACGTTCCGGGAAAATCTGTAATTTGGAATTTATTTCCATTTCGTTCTATTTTACCTTCGCGCTTTTCTACCGTCACACCAGGATAATTCCCAACTTTTTGACGAAGATTTGTTAATTTATTAAATAACGAAGTTTTACCAACATTTGGGTTACCAATTAAGGCAATTTTATAATGATTCATTATTTTTTTGTTATCAAAATTTTATCGGCTTCGTTTCTTCTTAAAGCTAAAACAGACTTATTAGAGATGATACTGATGCAAATAGGACCACCAAATGGAGCCTTATTTTTTACCAATAAACTTGTTCCAGGAATAAAGCCCATTTCATAAAACTTTGCAGGAATATCTTCGGTACTAAACCCTGTTACAACTGCTTGTTCGCCAATTTTTAAATCTTTTAAAGAATAATTTTCAATCATTTCTACCAATCTATCTATGAATTATCTCAAAGGCAAAGATACTTATTTTTAATTAATCCAAATAGAAGATATGTCATAGTTTTTTTATCTTTCTAATTAAATTTCAATGAATTCAAGTATCTAAATTCAAAATTTTGATTATCTTTGCACTCAATTTTCATTTATAAACATTAATTTATGTACGCAATTGTAGAGATAGCAGGGCTTCAATACAAAGTTGAAAAAGACCAACAATTGTTTGTAAACCGTTTAGCTGGTGAAGCAGGTGACGAAGTAAAATTCGACCGTGTTTTATTAACAGATAACGGAGCAATCACTGTCGGCGCCCCAGTTATAGACGGAGTTACCGTAGTAGCTAAAATCGTTGAACACGTGAAAGGAGACAAAGTAATCGTTTTCAAAAAGAAAAGAAGAAAAGGTTACCAAAAGTCTAACGGTCATCGTCAACAATTCACTAAAATTGAAGTAGCTTCAATCGGTTAAGATTGAGCTGAGATTAATTATTAACTCTTAAAAACAAAACGAAATGGCACATAAGAAAGGGGTCGGAAGTTCGAAAAATGGTCGTGAATCACATTCGAAACGTTTAGGTGTTAAAATTTTTGGTGGACAAGCAGCAATCGCTGGTAACATTATTGTTCGTCAAAGAGGTACTCAACATCATCCTGGTGATAATGTAGGAATCGGTAAAGATCACACATTATTCGCTTTAATTGACGGAAAAGTAGTTTTCACTAAAAAACGTAACGATAGATCTTACGTTTCAGTTGAACCATTATCTTAATTGATAATTCGACAGCGAAAATGCTAACAATATAAAAGCTCGAACTTATTACTTCGAGCTTTTTTTATGATTTTTATTCTTCTAAGTCTACAGCTCCTTTAGAGTATACTTCATCAGAATTTAAGTTTATGTTGAATCCTTTTTCAATTAACTTATCTCGAATTAATTTCCTTTTTCCCCAAGGATCAATAGATTGGATAATTCCTTTTTTATCAAAATAAAATGAATAATACAATGGATTACTCGTACCATGTTTACATTGGAAGGTATTTTCGTTTAAATTTAATTTCTTAGAATTTATTGGTTTTAAAAATTTATACCTTTTAAAATTAATGTCAGCAGAATCTATAATAGCAATTGTATAGTTTTTATACTCATATTGTTGAGTTTTCTCATTTGTGTTACAAGATCCTAAGTATGCCATAAAAGTAATTCCAACTCCAAATTCAGCATTATTAAAAAAAACTTTTCTATCAGGACTTTTTAATTTATCAAAACCTAGAATTAAATAAGAATTATTAGGATTAATACGTTCATTATGTTTTTCTCCTAATTCAATAAAAGTATCAACTGTTTTTTTTAGTTGTTTGCTCTTATAAGTAGAATTGAATGTTGATGAACATGAACAAAAAAATAGAATAAATGAAAGTAAAAAGTATTTCATAAGTGGTTAATTAATAGAACTAAATTACAACTTATTTCAACTAAAAAAGCATCCAATTTCTTGAATGCTTTTTGATTTTATTATTTTGAAGAGAAGCTGAAATGAAATCAGCTTGACACGTTTTGTTTTGATAATTCGTTAAGTCATCTGAACTCGTTTAAGGATCACATTTTTTAATTAGCGAATTATCTCATTAACCTATTCTTCTTCCGTTTCAACTCCCCAACCTTGTGCAGTTAATGGAACCATTTGCTCACTTCCACGAGTAATCAAATAGTTTTCTTCGTTTTTACCAGTTACATGACCAATTACCGTTAAATGTGGATTTCCTTTGATTTTTTCAAAATCTTTTTGATCAATTGTAAACAATAATTCGTAATCTTCTCCACCGCTTAAAGCACATGTGATTGGATTGATTTTGAATTCTTCGGCTGTGCGAATAACAACAGAATCTAACGGGATTTTTTCTTCGTATATATTAATTCCAACACCACTTTCTTTTGAGATATGAATAATTTCAGAAGATAATCCGTCCGAAATATCAATCATAGAAGTTGGTTTAACTTTCAACTCTTTCAAAAGATTGATAATATCCAAACGCGCTTCAGGTTTTAATTGACGTTCAATTAAATATGAATAATTTTCGAAATCTGGTTGATTATTAGGATTCACTTTTGAAACTTGCGCTTCGCGTTCCAAAACTTGCAAACCAAGAAAAGAAGCACCTAAATCTCCAGAAAGAACAACCAAATCATTTTCCTTCGCACCATTTCTATAAGTCAAATCTTTTTCTGGAGCCGAGCCAATTGCAGTCATACTCAAAACAAGTCCGCTAACAGAAGAAGTTGTATCGCCTCCCACAATATCGATATTGTATTTATCGCAAGCGTATTTCATTCCGTTGTAAATTTCGTCCACAGCTTCTATCGTAAAACGATTCGAAATTGCCATCGAAATCAACAATTGTTTTGGAATAGCATTCATCGCCAAAATATCACTAATTGCCGTCACAACCGCTTTGTACCCCAAGTGACGTAAAGGCATATACGACCAGCTAAAATTTACGCCTTCTACTAACATATCAGTAGAAACCACAATTTTCTCTTTTTTATAATCAAGAACAGCCGCATCGTCACCAATTCCTTTGATAGAACTTTCTAATTTGATTGGAAAACCTTCTTTGATTTGGTTAATTAAACCAAATTCTCCAATTTCGGCTAAACTTGTTTTTGAAACGTTTTTATCTTCTAACATGATTTTATTTTTGAGTAAAGATTGAAGGATCTATATTTTCTGAACGAAAAGGTAAATTGATAATGTCCTGTTTCGACATTGTTTTGACGGTTTGTCCTTCAAATGATTTTTTAATATTTTCTAACATTTCTGTTGGTGGTGCTTGCATTTTTCTTTTCGACATCGAAAACCAAACACCTGTCAATTCAGAATGGCAAAGATGTACACCATCTTGGTTATATAAATTATGAATAAATTGATAAATCATTCCATCTTCCGACATTCCACCAATTTCTACCGAAATATAAATTTCTTCACCTTCCATAGCTTCCTTAAAAAAAGAAAATTGTTCGTGCAAAATAGCTGGTCCAATTCCATATTCCTCCAAATTTTTCATCGAAATGCCATAATCTCTCAAAAAAGCAATACGTGCAAAACTTGTAAAATTCATATACGAAGCGTTCGCTAAATGGCGATTAGCATCCAAATCTGACCATCGAATAATGGTTTTTTGAAAATATTTATTATTCATGAATTGAAAAATTATTTAAGGTACAAAGTTACGGATTACTATTTATACGAAAATGATAATATTTTTAATCATCGTAAATAATAAAAAACAATAAGATTTAACATCAAATTAAAATATAGATATTTAATAATTTGTATCTTTAAAAAGCTATTAAACAGACAGATTATGAAAAAAATATTATTTCCAACAGATTTTTCAGAAACAGCAAATAATGCGTTTTTGTATGCGTTAAATTTAGCCGAAAATCAAAATGCAGAATTATATGTTTTGCATGCTTTTCAGTATCCAATGGTAAGTGGAGGAATCGATGCTGGTATTTTGCAAGATGTTTATAATACAATTGAATTAAATAATTTCGAGAATTTAAAAGATCATATTCCGTTCTTGAGAAAAATGGCTGAGGATAATGGTTTTGCAAATGTTGATTTGAAATTTTTCGTAAAAGAAGGAATGCTTTCGTTTGTATTGCCAACATTTATCGAAGATGAAAAAGTGGATTTTGTAGTAATGGGAACGACTGGAAATACAGGATTTGATAAAGTCCTTTTTGGTTCGAATACGATGAATGCAATAAAACATCTTAAAATTCCGGTATTGAGCGTGCCAAATGGTTACGAATTCAAAGGAATAAATAATATTGGATTTACGACAATTTTCCAAGATAAAGACCGCAAAGCCTTAGATTATTTAACCGAAATTGCTTATCGCTATAAAGCAAAAGTGCATTGCTTACACGTTTCGAAAGATGGAAATTACGATATTCCGACGCTTAATCATTGGAAAGAATATTATAAAGATGAACCTGTAGATTTTTTTATTTATACTGCGGATGAATCTGTAGATGCAGTTTTGGAATTTATTAAAGAAGAAAAAATTGATTTGTTGACAGTAGTTAGCCGTAACAAAGGCTTCTTCGAGAAATTATTTTCACCAAGTTTTACAAAGAAAATTTTGACACAACACAACGTGCCTTTGTTTGTTTTCCACGAATAAGATAATTTATACTGAATATACAAAAAGCTTAATCTGTAGAAATAGATTGAGCTTTTTTCGTGTTGAAATAAAATTATTCGTAACTTTTGAGTACAAAACACGAAAAGATGAAAAAAATATTGTTCCCGACAGATTTCTCAGAAACAGCTAATAACGCCTTTTTATATGCACTAAATCTTGCAAAAAGTATCGATGCACAAGTTTATGTGTTGCATGTTTACGAATTGCCAATGATTACAGGAAGTTTGAGTGCTGGATTGATTCAGAATGTATATGAAACGGTAGAATTAGGAAGTTTTGACAACTTCAAAGATAATATTCCGCAATTAAGACAAATAGCTGTTGAAAATGATTTGAATGAAATTCCAATCAAATTTATCTTAGAAGAAGGAAATTTCTTATATATTTTACGTGAAATTATTGGAGAAGAAAGCGTTGATTTTGTAGTGATGGGAACAGACGGAAATTCAGGAATAGAAAAAATGCTTTTCGGTTCGAATACGATAAATGCGATTACGTCGATGAAAGTTCCAATTCTTAGTATTCCGCATGGAATGTCTTTCAAAGGATTTAAGAATATTGGTTTTACTACTGTTTTTGATCAAAAAGATAAAGATGCATTGAAGTATTTGATCGAAATTGCAAATCGTCATCATGCAAAAATTCATTGCATGCACGTTTCGAAAGACGGAAAATTTAATCAACAAGCGATGAAAGATTGGCAAGATCAGTTTGCTGGAGATCCAATTGTATTTGAAGTTTATCATGATGCAGATCCTGTAAATGCGGTGTTGGATTTTATCAAGGAAAAACAAATAGATTTGTTGACGGTTGTAAGCCGCAATAAAGGGTTTTTTGATAAGATTTTTTCACCAGGATTTACAAAGAAAATTGCAAATAAAAATATTACACCTTTGTTCGTTTTTCATGAACAAAAAGTTTAGAAGGAGATGTGAAAACATTTCCTTTTTTTATCAAAAATTCTGTTAAAAATAAAACTTTACCTTTGTCTCGTGAAAAGAATAGCCATAGTAGGAGGTGGTGCCGCAGGATATTTTGTTGCTGCAAACCTTGGAAAAACTGTAGGACAACAAACTATATTGTTTGAACAAGCAAATTTACCGCTTCAAAAAGTACGCATTTCGGGCGGAGGAAGATGTAATGTTACGCATGCATGTTTTGATCCGCTTGATTTGGTCGAGTTTTATCCGCGTGGAAGAAAGGAATTATTAAGTGTTTTTTACACGTTTCAACCGGGTGATACAATGGCTTGGTTTGATGAGCGCGGAGTAGAATTGAAAATAGAAGACGATAACCGTATTTTTCCAGTTAGCGATTCTTCACTTTCGATTATAGAGGCTTTGACAAAAGCGGTTGATAAAAATAAAGTTCAGCTTAATTTCTCAGACGGTGTGCAAGAAATTAATAAAGTTGATGGTGGTTATGAATTGATAACAAAATCAGGAAAACATTTTTTCGAAACGGTGATTGTGACAACAGGAAGTACGCCTAAATTTTGGAAAAGTTTGAAAAATATAGGTTTGAAAATCGTTCAACCAGTTCCTTCTTTATTCACGTTTAATTGCAAAGATCCTCGAATTGAAGGATTGATGGGAATTTCTTTCGATAATGCTGAAGTCAAAATCAATCAACAAAAATTAGAAGAAGAAGGTCCGTTACTAATTACGCATTGGGGATTTAGTGGACCAGCGATTTTGAGATTATCGGCTTGGGGTGCTTTAAAATTGAATGAAAGCAATTATAAATTCGAAACTGAAATCAATTTTGTAAATCAATCTAAAGACGAAATCATTTCATTTTTGAATGATAAAAAACAAGTTGATGCTAAGAAAAATGTGCATAAAAATAATCCATTCGATTTTCCGAAGCGTTTTTGGTTTAGTATTCTGAGCTATTGTAATATAGATGAAAACAAGGTTTATGCAGATTTATCGAAAAAACACATCGAAGCAATTGCAATAGAATTGACGCAAGGAAAATACCAAATTAATGGAAAAAGTACGTTCAAAGATGAGTTTGTAACGGCAGGCGGTGTCGATTTGAAAGAAATTGATTTTCATTCGATGCAAGCAAAAAAAATCCCACAATTGTTTATGGCTGGAGAGGTTTTAAATATTGATGCTATAACAGGTGGATTCAATTTTCAGGCATGTTGGTCTGAAGGTTATATTATATCTGAAAAAATCAAAGAAATTTATCAATAGTGTATATTTTACACGAATGTTATTCTGGCTGAAAGCCTTAATAGTAAAGATTTTTTCAAAATTTATTATGTTAACATAACGTTATTATAAAATTATGTTATTTTTGTTTAAAGGAATTATTAAAAACGAACAAAAAATATGAAGAAAATTTTCTTAACCTTAGCATTAATCGGCTTATCTTCTTCTGCATTTGCAGGTGGATACCGAGTTGCTTTACAAGGAGTTCGCCAAGCAGCATTGGGGGGAACTTCCGCAACACAAACTCACGATGCGAGTGTTGCGTTTTATAATCCTGCAGGTTTAGCTTTTGTTGATAGTAAATTGAGTATTGCTGTCGGAGGTTTTGGTGTAAAAACTGACGTAAAATGGCAAGATCCAATGACGTTACAAAAAGCAGAAACAGATAGTAAATTAGGAACACCAATGTATTTGGCAGTTAGTTACAAGCCTGTAGATGATTTAGCAATTGGATTGAGTGTTACGACGCCTTTTGGTAGTTCGGTTACGTGGCCAGAAGATTGGCAAAACAAAGCAAATATTACACATATTGACTTGAAAGCATTCAATATTCAGCCAACGGTTGCATATCGTTTTTCTGACTGGTTTAGTTTGGGTGTAGGTTTCATTTATACACACGGAACAGCTAAATTAGAGAAAGTACAAACAGTTGCTGGAAATGATATTAAACTTAAATTAGAGGATAAAGATGCCCATGGTTTAGGATTTAATGTTGGAGCAATGTTCAAGCCAACAGATAAATTTGGAGTTGGAATTGCGTACCGTTCTAATGTAGATGTTTCTGCAAACAAAGGTGATGTTACATGGTCGAATGTTCCTTCTGGAATTGCATCTAATGTACCTTTTAATACAGATAAATGGAATACAACTTTACCATTACCATCAGAGTTTACATTTGGGATGTCATACAAAGTTTTACCACAATTAGAACTTTTTGGAGATGTAGTTTGGCAAAACTGGACACGTTACAAAAGTTTAGATATCAATTTATATAATGATGCTTCTAATACTTTCTACACATCATCTTCTACGAAAAACTGGAAAGACAATACATTATTCCGTTTTGGAGCTGAGTATACTTTCAGCGAGATGATTGTTGGACGTGTTGGTTATTATCACGATAAATCACCAGTGCCATCAGCTTATTGGTCATCAGAAACACCAAGTTCTAACTTAAATTCAGTTTCAGCTGGATTAGGATTTAGATTCGAGTCAGGATTTAATGTTGATTTATTTGGATCATATGTAAAAGGAGACGAAAGACATATTGATAATATTCAACAAAACTTCTCTGGAGATGTTAAAATGCGTGCTATAAACTTTGGTTTAGGCGTATCGTACAACTTAAAATAAGACAAAAATGAAACACTTAAATAAAATAGTATTAGTTGCATTAGCTGCTACGATGTTTAACTGTAGCGAAGATTTCGAACATCCAATTGAAGATATTCAAGTTTCTGCTGGTGAAGCAAACTTTTCTACATATATCGCATTAGGAAACTCGTTAACTTCTGGTTATAGAGATAATGCATTGTACAAATCTGGACAAGAAAATTCTTACCCAAACATGTTAGCTGGATTGATGAAAGCTGCAGGAGGAGGAGAATTTAAAATTCCATATATGTCAAATGATACAGGTGGATTTACTGATTTACCAGGTTTTCCAGGTAAATTGAATTTACAAATTGTAAATGGAGCTTTAACACCAGTTCCAAGTGCTGCGGGTGGAGCTTTAGATATCTTAGCAGATAAAGGAAAGTTTCAAAATATGGGAGTTCCAGGTGCTAAGTCTTATCATTTAGTTGCGCCAGGTTATGGAAATCCAGCAGGCTTAAAAACTGATCCAGCAACAGCGAATCCTTATTTTGTACGTTTTGCAAGTGGTGCGACAACTTCTGTAGTTGCAGATGCAGTTGCTCAAAAGCCAACATTTTTCTCTTATTGGATTGGGAACAATGATGTATTAGGTTATGCAACATCTGGAGGAGTTGGAGTAGATCATAATGAAACAAATAATGTTGATCCAAGAACTTATGGAAGTAATGATATTTCTAATGTAAATGTGGTAAAATCTACAATTAATGATGGATTAAAAGCATTAACATCGGTAGGAGCAAAAGGAGTTATTGCAAATATTCCTTCTGTAACATCTATTCCATATTTTACAACGGTTCCATACGCACCTTTATCACCAGCAAATCCAAGTTTTGCACCAATGATTGATGAATTGAATGCAACTTATGCAGGATTAAATCAAGTATTTGATGCAGTTGGTGCTTCAGAAAGAAAAATTTCTTTTTCTAAGACTGCTGCAAGTGCTGTAGTAATTAAAGATAAAGATTTAGCGGATTTATCAACAACGATTACTGCTGCATTAATTAAAGCAGGATATGATACTGGTACTGCAACTTTGTTTGGAATTACTTATGGACAAGCTCGTCAAGCAACAGCAAAAGATTTATTGGTTTTGACTTCTTCATCTGTAATTGGAAAAGTTGACACAAATAGAGTTGCAGAATTAATGAAGTTAGGGTTAACTCAAGAGAAAGCTGGTAAATTATCAGTAGTAGGTGTTAGTTATCCAATGACAGATAATTATGTATTAACAGCAAAAGAAACTGCGAAAGCAGAAGCAGCTGTAGTTAAATACAATGCAGCAATTGCGGAGTTAGCAACTGCTTATAATTTAGCTTTAGTTGATGCATATTCTGAAATGAAAAAATTAAGTTCTCAATCAGGGATTAAATATTACGGACAAACATATACAACAACTTTCGTTTCTGGTGGAGCGTTCTCATTAGATGGAGTTCACTTAACTGGAACTGGATATGCAATTGTCGCAAATATGTTTGCTGATGCAATCAACCAAAAATATCATTCAACTTTAAGACACGTTTACCCAGGAAATTATCCAGGTATTGCAATTCCTTAATTGAATGTTTAGATAACAAAAAAATCCGCTCATCGAGCGGATTTTTTATTATTTATGTTTTTTGAAATGATTATTTCAATTCTTCATTTCGCATAAATTCTTCTGCTTTTTCGACCATATTTTTCGATCCGCAAAAGAAAGGAATACGTTGGTGTAATTCTGTAGGTTCAATATCCATAATGCGTTGGAAACCGTCAGAAGCTTTTCCTCCTGCTTGTTCCGCGATAAAAGCCATCGGGTTGCATTCGTACAATAAACGTAATTTTCCGTTCGGATTATTTGTTCCAGAAGGATAAATATAAATTCCTCCTTTCAGCATGTTTCGGTGAAAATCTGAGCATAAAGAACCAATGTAACGAGAAGTGTACGGACGATCTTCCTCATCTGCCTGACAGTATTTGATGTAATTTTTAACCCCTTGAGGGAATTTTACATAATTACCTTCGTTAACTGAATAAATGTGTCCATCTTCTGGAATACACATATTTGGATGAGATAAATAGAACGTTCCGATTCCTGGGTTCAATGTAAATCCATTTACACCATTTCCTGTTGTATAAACTAACATTGTCGATGTTCCATAAATTACATATCCCGCAGCAACTTGCTTATTTCCTGGTTGTAAGAAATCTGCTTTTGTAACAGGTGTTCCAGGTTCAGAAACACGGTGGTAGATTGAGAAAATTGTTCCAACAGAAACATTTACGTCGATGTTTGATGAGCCATCAAGTGGATCAATCAACACAACATATTTACTGTTTTTTGAATTTTTTGAAGGTTGAATCGCGATAAAATCTTCGTTTTCTTCCGAAGCAATACCACAAACAACTTCGCGTTGCGACAACGTTTCGATAAACGTATCGTTTGCGAAAACATCTAATTTTTGTTGTTTTTCTCCTTGGACATTTTCATTTCCGAATTCGCCTAAGATATTTACAAGTCCTGCTTTGTTTACTTTATAATTAACAACTTTTGTAGCTAATTTAATAGAACTCAGTAATCTAGATAATTCTCCGGATGAGTAAATAAAATCTGCTTGATTTTCTATGATAAACTCTCCAAGAGTTTGATGAGAATTAGTATTCATAATTATGTTTTGCTGGTCAAATATCGGAATAATAACTCAATTTTATATCATTTCAAACGTTTGAAATTAATCTAAATACGTGAAAATCATCATTCAAATTTATTTTTTATTTTAATTAAAATCGGTCAACATATAAAGTGTAGTTTGGTTATATTTGCAAGTTAAATATTTACAAAAAAAAGTTTTTATAGAAATGAAAGTTTTCAAATTCGGTGGTGCTTCGGTGAAAGATGCAGCCGGCGTTAGAAATGTTGCGAGTTTATTGCAATCTGTTGGTTACGAAAATACATGTATCATTGTTTCTGCTATGGGCAAGACAACAAATGCATTGGAAGAGGTAGTCAAACGCTATTTTGAAAAACAAGATTTCGAAAAAACAATTAACGAAGTAAAAGAACAGCACATTGCTTTAGCGACAGAATTATTTGATAATCCAGCTGAGGTTTCTAACGAAATTTCGCAATTTTTTGATGATATTGTTTCGTTTTTAAGACGTAACAAATCACCAAATTATAGCTATGTGTATGATCAAGTGGTTTGTTGTGGAGAATTAATTTCGACAAAAATCATCAGTATGTATCTTAATTCGATACAAATTAATAACGAATGGTTAGATGTTCGCGATTATATCAAAACAGATAATACATATCGTGAAGGAAAAGTAAATTGGGCATTAACAGAAGAAAGTATTAAACGTTTACCAAACACAGGTTTGTTTATTACCCAAGGTTTCTTAGGTTCTGATCCTAACTTTTTCACAACAACTTTAGGGCGTGAAGGTTCAGATTATTCTGCGGCGATTTTTGCTTATTGTTTAAATGCGGATAACATGACGATTTGGAAAGATGTTCCTGGAGTTTTGAATGCTGATCCACGTTATTTTGATAATGCTGAGCTGTTAAATCATATTTCATATGAAGAAGCAATAGAGTTGGCGTATTATGGTGCATCTGTTATTCACCCGAAAACGTTACAGCCGCTTCAACAAAAAGAAATTCCTTTCTTCGTAAAATCATTTATTAATCCTACAGAAGCAGGAACAGAGGTAGCGAAAGGTCAACCATTAGATCCAAAAGTACCTTGTTTTATCCTAAAAAGAGAGCAACATTTGATTCGTTTATCAAGTAAAGATTTCTCTTTTATTACAGAAGATAAATTGAGCGGAATTTTCAATAAACTATATGATTATCAAATCAAAGTAAATTTGATGCAAAATTCAGCAATTTCATTATCTTTATGTTTGGAGGATAAATATGACAACTTAGAAAAGTTTGTTGCAGATATGAACGAAGAGTATAAAGTGCAGGAAGAAAACAATGTTTTATTGTACACAATTCGCCATTTCGATGCAGATTCTGACAAAGTTGTTTCAAAAGAAAAAGAATTATTGCGACAAACAGTGCGCGAAACATTACAAATAGTTGTTAAAGCTTAAATGAGTTTAATCACGACACAAGATATCTATTCAGCTTCGGGTCTTTCTAAAATTGGTGTTTTAGGAAAACCTGTGGCTTGGGCATTGAAAAAAATTTTCAGTATAGATCAGTTAAACGATTTGTACAATCGTGGAAAGCATTTGCAATGCGAACCTTTTTTGGATTATTTGATTGATGATTTGGGAATGGATTACGAAATCCATGAAGAAGATTTAAAACGTATTCCAAAAGAAGGACCTTTTATTATTATTTCTAATCATCCGCTTGGAGCGTTGGATGGAATTATTTTGATGCATTTTATGTCAAAAATTCGTCCTGATTTCAAGGTAATGGGTAATTTTTTATTGCAAAAAATTAAACCATTAGAACCTATGATTATTCCAGTTAATCCTTTCGAAACACGTAAAGATGCATACAGTAGCCTTTCAGGAATGCGCGATGCATTAAAATTGTTAAGAGCTGGAGGTTGTTTAGGGATTTTTCCTGCGGGAGAAGTTTCTTATCGAGATGACGAAAGTAGAATTATTGACAGAGAATGGCAAGAATCAGCGATGAAGTTGATCAAAAAAGCGAAAGTTCCTGTTGTTCCAATGTTTTTTAGAGCGCGAAATAGTAATATTTTTTACCGTGTAGCGAAGATTCATCCAGATTTTCAAACGGCAATGTTGCCAGCTGAAATGATGAAGAAAAGAACACGACCAATTCAGATTCGTATTGGAAAACCAATTTTACAAAAACAACAAGACGAGCATGTGTCTATAGAAGATTATTCTGAGTTTTTGAGAAAGAAAACATACATGCTTTCGTCTTATTACAAACAAAAAAGAAGTTTAACTCAAGTATTGAAAAACCCTTCGAATATTGAGTTGAAAATGCCGAATTTACCAAGCTTATCTTCTTCTAGTAAAAAGGTTAAGCCGATTATTTCGGAAACAGCTTTAGACTTATTAATTCAAGATATTGAAACTTTACGAAAAGATGAACAAGCATTATTGTTTACAAATAATAATTACGAATGTTTCTTTTCTACAGCTCAACAAATTCCAAATATATTAAGGGAAATTGGTCGTTTACGCGAGATAACATTCCGTGCGATAGGTGAAGGTACAAATGATGAAATTGACCTTGATCGATTTGATAATCATTATCACCATTTATTTTTGTGGGATAAGGATACGAATAAAATTGTTGGAGCATATCGTATGGCGATTGGTTCGGAAGTGTATGAAAAATATGGAATTAATGGATTTTATGTTCATGAATTATTCAATTTTGATCCAGAAATTCATCCATTTTTCAAGAAATGTATCGAAATGGGACGTGCTTTCGTTTCAGCTGAATATCAACAAAAGCCGATGCCATTGTTCTTATTATGGAGAGGAATTGTGCATGTAACGTTGAGAAATCCAAATCAGAAATTTATTATTGGAGGAGTGAGTATTAGTAATCAGTTTTCTGATTTCTCAAAATCTTTGATGATCGAATTTATGAAATCTCATTATTACGATTCTACTGTAGCGCAGTATGTGAGAGCAAAAAATGAGTTTAAGGTTAAGCTGAAAGAGGAAGATAAAGAATTTATTTTCGATGAATCTGAAGCTGATTTGAATAAATTTGATAAGTTAATTGATGAGCTTGAGCCAAATATGTTGAGATTACCTGTTTTGATTAAGAAATACATCAAACAAAACGCAAAAGTGATTGCTTTCAATGTTGATCCAAAATTTAATGATGCAATTGATGGCTTAATGTATATTAGAGTTTCTGATATTCCAGAATCTACTGTTCGCCCTGTTTTAGAGGATATTCAAGCAGAACTTGATAAAAAAATACAATCAGGAAAATTTGACGGAAATCTACTTTAAGATTCATGATGAATTTATAACATAAAAAATGCGCTCAACCTAGTTGAGCGCATTTATATTTTAGCTTCGCTATAAATTATTTAGCAACTGCTGTAGAATCAGCTACTGGAGCAACTGCTGTAGAATCAGTTGGAGCAACTGCTGTAGAATCAACTGCTGTAGAATCGTTAGCTGCTGTAGCTAAAGAATCAACTGCTGGTGCTTCTTCTACTGGTGCTTCTTCAGTTTTCTCTCCACAAGATACTGCTCCTAATGATAAAGCTGCTACTGCAACTACTGCGAAAAATTTTTTCATCTTTTTAAATTTTAATCGATTAATTTGATATGTCAAAGTTAGAATGATTTTGACCTGATATAATAAAAAATGATTGTAATTATTTTGTAAAACATTTTTTATTTTACAAAATATAGAATTACAATTATTTAAACGTTTATATTTTCCGAAATTATAAAATTTATAAGACAAAAAAATCCTCAAATTCTATAATTTTGAGGATGATTTTTGACTTATTACAAGTGTTTATTTTAAAACTTGTGCTTCTAATTTGAATTTTTCGATTTTATTTGAAATTAAATCCAATCTCAAATTATGAATACTTCCGATATGCGAAGTCTGAAATTCTTTGTGTGGTATATATGTTCCATTTTCTACAGATAAACCAACTTCTTTGTAAGCATCACGGAAAGGTGTTCCATTCTTAATCGCTTCATTAATATTTTCAACGGTATAAATCGGATCATATTTATCCTGATTCATATAGTTATCTTTAATCTGAAGTTGAGGAATCGCAAATGTTAAGATGTCAATAATATTATCAAATTGCATCATTGGTTCGAATAATATTTCTTTCAATATTTGATAATCACGGTGATATCCACTTGGAAGATTATTGATCGTCATCATAATATCATTCGGCAACGCCTGAATTCTATTGCAATGCGCACGAGTTAACTCAAACACATCTGGGTTTTTCTTGTGCGGCATAATCGATGAACCTGTTGTCATTTCGTTTGGCAACTTCACAAAAGCTAAATCTTGTGAATTGTATAAAACCAAATCGTACGACATTTTAGACAACGTTCCACAAATCATTGCCAAAGCTGTTGCGACAGATTTTTCTGTTTTTCCACGAAGCATTTGTGCACCAACAGAAGAAACTAAGATTTCTGAAAAACCTAATTCTTGTGTTGTTTGCAAACGATCAATTGGGAAACTTGTTCCGAAACCTGCACCAGAACCCAAAGGATTTTGATCAGAAATTTTATATGCAGCCTCAAAAAAGTATAAATCCGTCAACAAACTTTCTGCATATGCCGAAAACCACATTCCAAAACTACTTGGCATTGCCGCCTGAAAATGTGTGTATCCTGGTAATTGATGATTCTTGAATTCGTCTGCTTTTTGTAAGAAAATCTCAATTAAATTGACAATTTTTTCAGTTGTATGTTTTAAATACTCTTTCTTAAAAAGTTGAATTGCAACCAAAACTTGATCATTTCGAGAACGCGCAACGTGAATTTTTTTACCCGCATCACCCGTTTTCTCAATCAAGAAAGCTTCAATTTTTGAATGTATATCTTCGTAATTTTCGTCGACTTCGAAATTATTTTCCGCAATCAGAACTAAAACTTCATCCAAAGCAATTTGCAATGCATCATTTTCTTCATTGGTAATCAAACCTGTTTTTGCCAGCATATTTGCCTGCGCTTTCGACGCTAAAGCATCGTATTTTGCAAGATGAGCATCTAATTCTCTGTCTTTTCCAACAGTAAATTTTTCGATTTTATCATTAATGGTAAAACCTTTGTCCCAAAGTTTCATATCTATAATAATGAATTAAGGGCGCAAAGTTAGTAAAAAGTTGTATAATATCTCACTAAAGTTGTATAATTATTAATAATCATAAATATTTATTCATATTGAATATTTTTGATTGTTTTTTGAGAATGTTTAGACGATTGATAGCATTTCGAAAGATTGATTATTGAATGTTTATTAATATTTCGAAATAATTCAATTTCGTAAAAAAATGACCCAAAAATTATGGAGTTGATATTTTAAGAACCTTTTAATTTTTAACTTCTATTTATTTACGTTTAAAACATTGTTAAAGTGAAATTTAGACCTTTTTTATAATAATTCTAAATTATTGAAATATAACTAAAATATATCATTCTTTGATGAAAAATCTTTACTATAAACGTAATTTTGTGTACCAATTTATAGCTAAACGCGTATTTGTTTAGATGATTGTTAATGTAAATTTTAGAATAAAACTCTGACTCAAATGCTTATGTATGTTGAGCTTGTGTGAGTTAAATTATTAAAAATTACCCTTCGAAAAAATTACATACTTAGTTTGTATTCTGATAACAGTGGTTGCCTATGCCAAAAATGATTTTTATTGAAAATAATTTTTGCATAAGATGTGACGATACAGCGAAGTGTTATTATATAATTCATTTTGATTGGATGAAATCAGGTGTAAGTAGCTTGGTTTTAAACAATCTTTAATATTAAAAAGAAAAGATAGATAATTATGAGTCTTTACCAAGAGTATCTTAACGAGATTGAAGAAAGAAAAGGTCAAGGTTTACATCCAAAACCAATTGATGGTGCAGAATTACTAAGTGAAATCATTAATCAAATTAAAGATGTTAACAACGAATACCGCGAGGATTCTGTTAAATTCTTTATCTATAACACGTTGCCAGGAACAACTTCTGCTGCAGGTGTAAAAGCAAAATTTTTGAAAGAGATTATTTTAGGAGAAGCTACAGTTGCTGAAATTACACCAACTTATGCTTTCGAATTGTTATCTCACATGAAAGGTGGACCTTCTATCGAGGTTCTTTTAGACTTAGCTTTAGGAAACGACGAAGCAATTGCAAAACAAGCTGCTGAAGTTCTTAAAACACAAGTTTTCTTATACGATGCAGATACAGCACGTTTAGCTGATGCTTTTAAAGCAGGAAATACAATCGCAAAAGATATTTTAGAAAGTTATGCAAAAGCGGAGTTCTTTACTGAATTACCAGCAGTTGCTGAAGAAATTAAAGTAGTGACTTACATTGCTGCTGAAGGTGATATTTCTACGGATTTATTATCTCCAGGTAACCAAGCGCACTCTCGTTCTGATAGAGAATTGCACGGTCAATGTATGATTACGCCAGCTGCTCAAGCGGAAATCAAAGCATTACAAGCACAACATCCAGATGCTTCTGTGATGTTAATCGCTGAAAAAGGTACAATGGGAGTTGGTTCTTCTCGTATGTCAGGTGTTAACAACGTGGCTTTATGGACAGGAAAACAAGCGTCGCCTTACGTTCCTTTCGTAAATATTGCACCAATTGTTGCTGGTACAAACGGAATTTCTCCAATTTTCTTAACTACGGTTGATGTAACTGGTGGTATCGGAATCGATTTGAAAAACTGGAAAAAACAAGTTGATGCAAACGGTGATGTAGTGCGTAACGAAGCGGGAGATCCTGTTTTAGAAGAAGTGTATTCAGTTGCTACAGGTACTGTTTTAACAATCAATACAAAAACTCAAAAATTATATAATGGAGACCAAGAGTTAATTGATATTTCAAGATCATTGACTCCTCAAAAAATGGAATTTATCAAAGCGGGAGGTTCTTACGCAATCGTTTTTGGTAAAAAAATCCAAACATTTGCTGCTCAAACTTTAGGTGTCGAAGCTCCAACAGTTTTCGCTCCTTCAAAAGAGATTTCAAATGATGGTCAAGGTTTAACTGCAGTTGAAAAAATCTTCAATAATAATGCAGTAGGATCTACTCCAGGAAAAGTTTTACATGCTGGTTCTGATGTTCGTGTTAAAGTAAACATTGTAGGTTCTCAGGATACAACTGGTTTGATGACATCGCAAGAGTTAGAAGCAATGGCAGCTACGGTTATCGCTCCAACAGTTGATGGTGCGTACCAATCAGGATGTCACACCGCTTCAGTTTGGGATAAAAAAGCACAAGCTAATATTCCTAAATTGATGAAATTTATGAATGATTTCGGTGTAATTACAGCACGTGACCCTAAAGGTGAGTATCATGCAATGACTGACGTTATTCACAAAGTTTTAAATGATATTACGATTGACGAATGGGCTATCATTATTGGTGGTGACTCACACACACGTATGTCTAAAGGTGTTGCTTTCGGTGCCGATTCAGGAACAGTAGCTTTAGCTTTAGCAACAGGTGAAGCGTCTATGCCAATTCCAGAATCTGTAAAAGTAACATTCAAAGGAGAGATGAAACAACACATGGATTTCCGTGATGTAGTACACGCTACTCAAGCGCAAATGTTGAAACAATTTGACGGTGAGAATGTATTCCAAGGTCGTATCATTGAGGTACACATCGGTACATTATTAGCGGATCAAGCGTTTACATTTACAGACTGGACTGCAGAAATGAAAGCGAAAGCATCTATCTGTATTTCTCAAGATGATACATTAATCCAATCGTTAGAAATTGCTAAATCTCGTATCCAAATTATGATAGAGAAAGGAATGGACAACAAAAACCAAGTGTTACAAGGATTAATCGACAAAGCAAACAAACGTATCGAAGAAATTAAATCGGGTGCTAAACCAGCTTTAACTCCAGATGCAAATGCAAAATATTACGCGGAAGTAGTAATTGACTTAGATATTATCGAAGAACCAATGATTGCCGATCCAGACGTAAACAATGTTGATGTTTCTAAACGTTATACACACGATACAATCCGCGATTTAACTTACTACGGTGGTGATAAACACGTAGATTTAGGTTTCGTAGGATCTTGTATGGTACACAAAGACGATTTAAAAATTGTTTCTCAAATGTTACGTAACGTAGAAAAAGCGAATGGTAAAGTGGAGTTCAAAGCTCCTTTAGTTGTTGCAGCACCTACTTACAATATTATCGACGAATTAAAAGCAGAAGGAGATTGGGAAATGTTACAAAAATACTCAGGATTTGAGTTTAGCGACTTATTACCAAAATCTACTGCGCGTACAGAATACGAAAACATTATGTACTTAGAACGTCCTGGTTGTAACTTATGTATGGGTAACCAAGAAAAAGCAGAAAAAGGAGATACAGTAATGGCAACATCTACACGTTTATTCCAAGGTCGTGTGGTTGAAGACCGCGATGGTAAAAAAGGCGAATCTTTATTAGCATCAACGCCAGTAGTTGTTTTATCAGCGATTTTAGGACGTATTCCTAATATTGAAGAATATAAAGCTGCTGTAGAAGGTATCAACTTAACAAAGTTTAAACCAATTTCAATGAACTAATCGTTCGTAGAAAATGATATATAAAAGGCTAACATTTCGGTGTTAGCCTTTTTTTTGTGACATAAATTTATGGTTGATAAGATGTTTCTATTTGAAAATGTTTTGAAATAATCCTATCAAAAATGGTAACAGAATCAATCCAGCGAGTAGGATTAGAGCTATTTTGTATCCAAAAGGTGTTTTTAAATCTTTCTTAATTTTTAAAAATTCTTGTTTTTGATTTTCAGACATTTCATTCACTGACAGAACTTGTTTGCAATGTCCGCAAACGCTTGAACCAGTTTTACCAATCGGAATTACCGGAATCCAAAAAATATGAATATATCGTTGAAAGAAATAATACCAAACACTTTCATTTGTTTGACAATAATTGCAATTATCGGCTTTTGTTTGTGGGGATTTAAGCTTTCCAGAGCGTGTTCCGAATATTATCATGTTGAATTAATTTTTTAGGTTGATAAGTCAAATTTCTTCGAAAATATTATCTTTTCAAAACATTAATCTACTACAAATTCACTACGTCCTTTTGAAGAAATATCTACAGAATGACTACAGATTTTAATGTTTTTTGGAGTCATCAATTCTGTCTTAAGCAAAATAGCTTGTATTTCCTTAAATCAAATTATGATGTTGCAACTAAATAAGTTAGAATTGATTTAAATAAGGCTATTAACCATTTATACACGTTAAATATTAAATAATTCAGTATATTGGGGTATGTTTTTTGATAAATTAAAACCAATTAAATAAATCAATTATTATGGCATTTGATATAAATATGATTAAAGGCGTTTATGCCAAAATGCAAGAACGTGTAGATGCTGCGAAAACTATCGTAGGTCGACCTTTAACGTACTCAGAGAAAATTTTATATGCTCACTTGTTTGACGGAAAACCAACGCAAGCGTATACTAGAGGAGAATCTTATGTAGATTTTGCGCCAGATCGTGTAGCAATGCAAGATGCAACTGCTCAAATGGCTTTGTTGCAATTTATGCAAGCTGGAAAAACAAAAACGGCTGTTCCTTCTACAGTTCACTGTGATCACTTGATTCAAGCTAAAGTTGGAGCAAAAACCGATTTACAAGAAGCAATCAATAAATCATCAGAAGTATTTAATTTCTTAGAATCAGTTTCGAATAAATATGGAATTGGATTCTGGAAACCAGGTGCAGGAATTATTCACCAAGTAGTATTAGAAAACTATGCATTTCCAGGAGGAATGATGATTGGTACCGATTCTCACACGCCAAATGCAGGTGGATTAGGAATGGTAGCAATTGGTGTTGGTGGTGCCGATGCTGTTGATGTAATGTCTGGAATGGCTTGGGAATTAAAAATGCCAAAATTAATCGGAGTTAAATTAACAGGTAAATTATCTGGTTGGGCTGCTCCAAAAGACGTTATCTTAGAAGTTGCTGGACGTTTAACTGTAAAAGGTGGAACAGGAGCAATTGTAGAGTATTTTGGAGAAGGAGCTGAGTCTTTATCTGCAACAGGTAAAGGAACAATTTGTAACATGGGTGCAGAAATTGGAGCAACAACTTCAATCTTCGCTTATGATGATGCTTCAGAAAGATATTTAAGAGCAACTGATCGTAATGATGTAGCAGATGCTGCAAATGCTCACAAATCTTATTTACGTTCGGATGATGAAGTTTATGCAAATCCAGAAAATTTCTATGATCAATTAATCGAAATCAACTTATCTGAATTAGAGCCTCGTTTGAATGGTCCTTTTACGCCAGATTTAATGACACCAGTTTCTAAAATGAAAGAAACTGCAGCAGCGAATGGTTGGCCTTTAGATGTTGAATGGGGATTAATCGGTTCTTGTACAAACTCTTCTTACGAAGATTTGACACGTGCTGCTTCGATTGCGCAACAAGCTTTAGACAAAGGTTTAGAAGCGAAATCATCTTTCGGAATTAACCCAGGTTCTGAGGTAGTTCGTTATACAGCCGATCGTGATGGTTTATTAAAAACTTTCGAGGATTTAGATGCAGTTATCTTTACAAATGCTTGTGGACCTTGTATTGGTCAATGGGATCGTGAAGGAGCGGATAAAGAAGAAAAAAATACAATCGTTCACTCATTCAACCGTAACTTCAAAAAACGTGCGGACGGAAATCCAAATACATATGCTTTCGTAACATCACCTGAAATGGTTGCGGCGATTGCAATTTCTGGACGTTTAGATTTTAATCCATTAACAGATAAATTAATCAATAAATTTGGTGAAGAAGTAATGCTAGATGCTCCAAAAGGAGAGGAATTACCAACAAAAGGTTATGCTTACGAAGATAATGGATATCAAGCGCCAGTAGAAGATGGTTCTCGTGTAGAAGTGATCGTGAATCCAAATTCTGAGCGTTTACAATTATTAGAAGGTTTCAAACCTTGGAATGGTGAAAATATTATTGGAGCTAAATTATTAATAAAAGCATTTGGTAAATGTACAACTGACCATATTTCTATGGCTGGACCTTGGTTACGTTTCCGTGGACACTTAGATAATATTTCGAATAATACTTTGATTGGTGCTGTAAATGCATTCAACCAAGAAACTAATTCAGTTAAAAATCAATTAACAGGAGAATACGGACCAGTTCCAGACACTGCACGTGCATATAAAGCGGCAGGTGTACCTTCTGTAATTGTTGGTGACGAAAACTATGGAGAAGGTTCTTCTCGTGAGCATGCGGCAATGCAACCACGTCATTTAGGTGCTGTAGCGGTATTGGTACGTTCTTTTGCGCGTATCCACGAAACAAATCTTAAAAAACAAGGAATGTTAGCCTTGACATTTGCGGATAAAGCAGATTATGATAAAGTACAAGAAGATGATACAATCAACTTTATAGACTTAACAGAATTTGCGCCAGGAAAACCTTTGACAATCGAGTTTGTTCATGCAGATGGATCTAAAGATTTAGTTGAAGCAAATCATACATACAATGCACAACAAATTGAATGGTTCAAAGCTGGTTCAGCATTAAATTTAATTAAAGCGCAACAAGCGTAATAATTATTTCAACATAAAAAGTAAAAGCCGATGTATTTCTACATCGGCTTTTTTTAATTGAAAATATTTTTTTTAAGATATTATTAACATTTGAAATACTAAAACAAAAAAAACCTCAATCATTTGATTGAGGTTTTAAGCAGTGGTGCCTCCAGGAATCGAACCAGGGACACAAGGATTTTCAGTCCTTTGCTCTACCAACTGAGCTAAGGCACCGCCTTAATTGTGATGCAAATATAGAGCGAAAATCCGTTCTACCAAACATTATTTAAAATATTTTTTAGACGAAAAAGCTATCTTGTTCATTTACCGAGAAATAAATTTTAAAATATTTTTATCTTTGCAAAAAATGAGTGGTTTTAATATTTTAATAGAGATTTAACAACTCATTTTTGCAATCTAATTTTTACAATTCGCAACAAATCATCATATTTGCGTCTTAGAATTCTATTATACATTCATAATGAAGTGGATTATTTGTAGTTTATCACTATTTAGCGTGGTAACAATAAAAGCTCAGTCAATATCAGTTTCACCTTATTCGGCATACGGAGTAGGGGAGCAATTGTTTGATAATAATACTGAACAAGCTGGTATGGGCGGTATCTCAACGGTTCCTACGAATCCTTTTGGACAAAGTGCGAATTTTTCGAATCCTGCAGCAAACCAAAACTTGCGTATGACAACTTTCAATGCAAGTGGAAGTGGAACTAATTATAATTTCAAATCTGGAACAGATAAAGAAAATGCAGGTCGTTTCAATGTTTCTAATATTTCATTGGCTTTTCCAGTTGGTGAAAAAGGAAGTTTCGGAGTTGGTTTTCAACCTTACACAGCGTTGGGATATGATATTATGAATACTTCTGAGAAAAATAATATCAAACAAACTGTACAGATGAAAGGTGATGGAGGGTTAAATAGTCTTCATGCTTTTTATTCAAGAAATCTTTCAAAAGGATTTTCTTTAGGTTTGCGTGTTAATTATCTTTTCGGAGAGTTGCAACGTAACGAGATTTTAGCTGTAGATGGAGCAAGTTTAGCTGTAGATTATAGCGATAAATCGAACTATCGTGGTGCTCAATTTACGTTAGGATCTATGTATACGAAGAAAATTGGAAAAAATAACAATTTAAACATTGGTGCTACTTATACATTAGGAACTAAGTTAAGAACAGATGTGACAGATCTTACAACTTCTTACACATATATCGGAACAACACAATCTTCTGTAGATACAATTTCTATTATTAGAATTGATAATGGAAAAACTAAGATTCCACAACAATTTACTTTAGGAGCATCATATTCTAAAGATAATACGTGGTCGTTAGCTGTAGAAGCGAAATATAATAATTGGAAAGATTTCTCTCAACCATTAGAAGGTCAAAATACTACAATGTCTTCTGCAGTAGATTACAAAAACAATGTACGTTTGGCAGTTGGAGGATATTGGATTCCAGATTATAACAGTTACAAAAGTTATTTTAATCGTGTAACGTATCGCGCTGGGATGTATTATCAATCAGCTCAGTATTCTATTCACGGAACAGATATTGATGCTTATGGAGCAACTTTAGGTTTTGGATTTCCAATTGGAAAACAAAATGATGGCTCTATGATGAATATTTCGTTAGAGTACGGACAAAAAGGAAAAACAACAAACAACTTAATCAAAGAAAATTATTTCGGAGTTAAAGTTGGATTTGATATTAACGATATTTGGTTTAGAAAAAGAGTTATTGACTAATTTTGGACAAACAAAAATTGTATAAAAAAGCAAACGAAAAAGTTTTAATTAAACCGAGTATTGTATTTGGTCTGATTAGCGTTTTCGTTTTGCTTTTTTCTTGTAAAAAAGAACTTCCTCCTATCAGTAAAAAGAAGGTAGAATTCCCAACACGCACACTTATCAATGCAAATATTATCAACAAAGATTCTGGAAGAATTTCGGGTAATTTGCGTTCACCATTAATCGAAGAATATACAACCGTAGATTCTCCTTACACGATTTTTAGAAAAGGTTTAAACCTTGACTTTTATCAAAAAGGAAGTGTGAAACCAGGTTATTTTCAGGCAGATTGGGGAAGATTAAGTGATGTAACAGGAATCTACGAAGGTAGAGGAAATGTAATTATCGTAAATGAGAAAGGTGATTCGTTGAAAAGCGAGCAATTATTTTGGAATAAGAAAAATAAAACAGTTTATACATCGAAAGAAGTTTACTTAATTAGCAAGGAAGGCGATTCGTTAACAGCGAAAAACGGTTTGCAAGCTACTGACGATTTAGAAACCTATACTTTATTCAATAATCAAGGATTTAAGTATGTTGATGATAATCAAAAATTCTAAAGAGCGTTAAAAAAATTAACAAAAAAGCGCATACTTGTCGCTTCTTCTATTTTATTATTCAATGTATTGTCGTATTTTCGCCACCTATTATAGAAATAACATTAAAATAAAACAATGGCAGTTTTAGGAGAAATTCGTAAAAAAACTTGGCTGATCTTCGTGGTAATCGGAGTTGCAATGTTAGCTTTCGTTGCAGGAGATTTATTCGGAGAGAATTCAAAAATAAAACAATTATTTACTGGAGATCCGTCTGTAGTTGGTACAGTGAACGGAGAACCTATTGGTATTGCAGAATATCAGAGTGCGTACGATCAAACACAAAAGATGTACGAAAATCAAGGTCAAACTGCAACTCCAAATCAAATTGCTCAACAAACTTGGAACAGCTTAGTTAGTCAGAAAGTGTTGAAACAACATGCTGAAAAATTAGGTTTAAAAGTTTCTGATGATGAATTTTGGAGCTATACAGCTCAAAACTTCGGAATGGCATCTGGTGCAGAAGCACAACAACAGATTGCTCAATTAGAAGCGAATGCGGCATCAAGCCCAGAAGCGCAACAACAATATAGAGGTTGGTTGCAAACTGCTGAACAAATAAAATTACAGATTTTATCTCAAAAATATTTTGGTTATGTAATGGCTGGTACAGCGGTTACAGGTAAAGAAGCGGATATTCAACAAGGATACAATATTTCGAATGCAAATATTCAGTATGCATTTGTTGATTATGCAACTTTGGCTAAAAAATTAAATGTAAAAGTAACAGACGAAGAAATTTCTGCTTACGAAGCGAAATATCCAAAATTGTTCAAAGCAGAAGGTTTAGTAAAATTAAGTTACACTTATTTCCCTGCTGGAGCTTCGACTGCTGATGACGCTGTTGCTTTAGCAAACATCAAAAAGTATCTGTCAACTCAAATTGTTCATGACGAAGTAAACAATGTTACAGATACAATTGCAGCATTTGGTTCTGCAAAAAGTGATTCGGTTTATGTGACTCAAAATTCTGAGAAACCATTTATTCCAAATTATTTTACAAAAGCAGAATTGGAACAAGCTCAATTAGGACCAGAAGCTACAAACTTCTTGAAAACTGCTACGGTTGGACAAATTGGTGGACCTTTCAAAATTGGAAATACATACCAATTATACAAACTTTCGAAATCGAAAGAAGTAAAAGATTCTGTAAAATCTAGTCACATCTTAGTTTCTTATACAGGAAGTGCTGCTGGAAACGGAGTAAAACGTACAAAAGACGAAGCAAAAAAATTAGCTGAGCAAATTTTAGCTGAAGTAAAAGCTAATCCAGCTTCTTTTGGTGAAGTAGCTTCAACAAAATCTGATGATAAATCATCTGCTGTACAAAAAGGAAGCATTGGTTGGGTTGGAAAAAACAATCAATTAGATCAAACTTACAATGGATTTATTTTTACAAAACCAGTTGGAACAGTTGATTTGGTAGAATCTCAATTTGGGTTCCATATCATCAAAGTTGATGATGCGAAAAACAAAACAGCTTATCAAGTTGCAAACATTGTAAAAACAATTGAGCCTTCTAAAGCGACAACAGAAAAAGCATTTACAAATGCAAGAACATATGTTCAGAATGTTGAAGGAAAATCATTGAATGATTTCAAAAATACTGCGAAAAAAGGTGGTTATTTAAATAATACAACAGAAGGTATTGAGCGTTATGCTGCGATTGGTCAAGATATTCCAAACGATCAGGACGGAGATATCTTAAAATGGGCTTTTGGCAAGAAAACAGATAAAGGGGCAACAAACTTGTTTACATCTTCTACAGGAGATTACATCGTTGTTCATTTAGTTGAAAAATTTGACAAAGGTTTGGCGCATCCAAGTGTTGTTCGTCAATATGTAGAGCCAGTTTTGATGCACGAAAAAGTTGCTAAATTGGTTGACGAGCAAGTTGCGAATGGTGGATTGAATGCTTTTGCTTCTAAATTTGGAGCGAAAAAAGGAAATGCTACGGTTAACTTCTCTAATTCTAATTTAACTGGAATTGGTTTAGAGCCTAAAGTTGTAGGAGCTGCGTTTGGTGTAAAACCAAATCAATCTTCTAAAGCGATTGCAGGTAATGCTGGAGTTTTCTACATTATTCCTTCAAATCAACAAATTCAAAAGAATCAAAAAGGTTCAATGATTTTGGATAATTTAAACCGTCAATTACAAGGACGTTTCCAACAAACATTGTTACAATCATTGATTCAAGCTGCTGATGTGGTAGATAACCGCGATAGAGCTTTACGTTAAGATTTAAAATTTCTTATAATAAAAAACTCCCAAGCTTAATAAGTTTGGGAGTTTTTAGTTTTATAGATATCTTTATTAATATTAAAATAAATGAAGTTTAAATTAGAAGGAAATATTCAAAATTCGGAAGGAACAAGAATTTCAATTAGATGCCCACATTGTGGTCATAATGGAACATTTGAGTCTATAGGTACCGATGTATATGTAAAGGATACTTTTTCAAATCCAAAAACATTTGGACTTCGACGTTGTCCAAATAGAACTTGTTTAGGGCATTTATTCTTTGTATATAATAATTCAATGAATGATATAATATTAACTTATCCATCAGATACAATACCCTTTGATAAAGAAAATATTCCAGAAAAAGTAATAAATGCTTTTCAAGAGGCAGTTATTTCTCATTCAAATAATTGCTTTGTAGCATCTGCTATAATGATTAGAAAAACTTTAGAAGAGATTTGTCTTGATAGAAAAGTAGATGGAAAAAATTTATATTTAAAATTACAAGATTTAGGAACTAAAATTTTAATTCCAAAAGAATTAATTGAGGGTATGCAAGAGTTAAGACTTCTTGGAAATGATGCCGCCCATATTGAATCAAATACATTTAATGAGGTAGGTAAATTTGAAGTGGAAATATCAATAGAATTTACTAAAGAAATTTTGAAAGCAGTATATCAATATGAATTTCTTCTTGGTAAATTGAGAAGTTTAAAAAAGATAGGTGAATAAAGCAAAAAAGCATCAATTTTTAATTGATGCTTTTTCTATTAGAATATTTCTTAAATCTTACTTATCAAACCCATTCGGATATTCGCCTTTTACAAGCTCTATTTTCGCTTCTACGGCTTTTTGTAAATCTTCTTGATATTGGATTAACCTTTCTTGCAAAGTTGGATTAGTAGCTCCTAAAATACGCGCAGCCAAAATTCCTGCATTCTTCGCTGCATTTACTGCAACTGTAGCAACTGGAATACCATTTGGCATTTGCAAAATAGATAAAATAGAATCCCAACCATCAATCGAATTAGACGATTTAATTGGAACACCAACTACAGGAAGAGGCGTAATTGATGCAACCATTCCTGGCAAATGTGCAGCGCCTCCTGCACCAGCAATAATGACATTTATTCCACGTTCGTGCGCTGTTTTTGCATAATCAAACATACGTTGTGGCGTACGATGCGCAGAAACAATTGTTAATTCGAAAGGTATATTTAATTCTGTTAATAGATCAGCAGCTTGTTTCATGATAGGCAAATCGCTATCACTTCCCATTATAATTCCTACCATAGTTGTTACTTTTTTGCTACGACTTTCACCGTTGCGTTAACTTGTTTTATGTTTTGTTTTAATTGTTTTAAATCATCGTTAACCAATGTAACGTGTCCCATTTTTCGACCTGGTTTTGTGATTGTTTTCGCGTACCAATGTAAAAATGTTCCTGGTATTGTTAATAACTCTTCAATGTTTTCTATTTCAGCTGATCCAGTTTCTCCTTCAGCACCAATTAAGTTAACCATAGCAGAAGTTGTAAACAATTTTGTAGAACCAAGTGGTAATTGCATTAAGGTTCTTAACATTTGGTCAAATTGTGATGAATATGCTGCTTCGATTGTCGAATGTCCCGAATTGTGAACACGAGAAGCTGTTTCGTTAACCCAAATAGATTGGTCTTTGTTAACAAACATTTCTACTGCGAAAACTCCTGAAGATTTCAATGCTTTTACAACATCGCGAGCAATTTGTTCCGCACGTTCAGTGATTTCTTTCGGAAGTGTAGAAGGCATTAATAAATAATCTAATAAATTATATTCTTCGTTGATAACAAATTCTACGGTTGGATAAGTCACGATATTTCCTGAATGATCGGCAACTGTAACCACTGCAATTTCGCGATCTAAATCGGCAGGTGTTTCGAAAATAGAAGGTGCTTGAAGCATTTTGTCTAAATCAGCTTCAGATTTTAAGAATTGTACACCTTTTCCATCATAACCATCTTTTCTTGATTTTTGGAAAATTGGATAATTGATGTCTTGTTTTGATTTCAACTCTTCCCAATTATCTAATCTAAAATAAGGCGCAGTCGGAATATTGTTGTTGACATAAAATTCTTTCTGAACTCCTTTGTCTTGAATAATCGCTAAAGCCTCAGGGTCTGGAACAACTCGCTTTCCAATAGATTTTAGATAACGCAAAGCATCAACATTAACATGCTCAATTTCAATCCCGATTGCATCTAGATCTTTTCCAAAAGCGACAACTGTTTCATAATCTTTGAAATCGCCTTGTATAAAATGATGTGCATGTGGTGCACAAGGTGCATCAGCAGCCGGATCTAAAATACTAATCTCGCAAGGGTATTGTAATGCATTTTGCAAAAACATATATCCCAATTGTCCTCCTCCTAAAATTCCGATTTTTATCATATTGCGAAGTTAATGAATAATATAATTTCTATTTTTACGAGATCAAAAAAAGTATTGACGAGATGTTAACAAAGTGGAGTAAAATTTTATTTTTAGTATTTCTGGGAATTTATTTATCGAGTAGAAGTTTTTACCAATACTTTGTATTTGATATGTTGGTGCAATATTCTGTTTATGCACTAATTATTGCTTTTTTCTTGTGTTTGATTTACAATTATTCGATTCGTAAACAAGAAAAGAAAAATATTTTGTGGTTGATTCCACTCGTTGCTATTCCGATTATTACGTACAAAAATTTAGGAAATTTCTATTTTGGAGAAAATGCGAGAGGTGAGCAATCTAATTTCAAGATTATTTCGATTAATATTTTTTCTCAGAATGATGAATTTCAGCATCTACAAAAATATTTAGGTACAGAAACTGCTGATGTTATCGTTTTGCAAGAACTAACTCCATCTTGGCAAAAAAATGTAGAATTTATAAGAAAAGAGTATCCATATTATAAAGAAGAAGTTAGAAGTAACAATTTCGGAATTGCCATTTATTCTAAAATACCATTTAAAAAAGTGTCTACAAAAAATTACATTGATGAGATGCATCCCTCTATTTTAGCGGAAATTTCTGTAGACGGTAAGTCTGTTAGTATTTTAGCGACACATCCAGTTCCGCCATTACCAAATCAGGCTCGTTTTGAAAGACGAAATAAACAATACGAATTAATGAAGCAGGAAATAGATGCTTTACCGAATGAAAATATCATTTTAGTTGGCGATTTGAATTCAACAGTTTATTCTCCGAACTTCAAATTGGTGCAATCGGATAAAATGAAAGATGCTCGTTCTGGTTTTGGATTGAATAATTCTTGGAATGCTTTTATTCCAATTTTCCGCACAAATATCGACCAATGTTGGGTTTCGAAAAAAATAAAAGTGACCAATTTTTATCGTGGAGATGATATAAAATCAGATCATTTTCCGATTGTTGCAGAACTGAAAATAGATTAAGAATTTGGGTTAATTTTTAAATTTCAAAAAAAAGATTACCTTTGAAGTTCAATCGAAAGGGGTGCTTCTTTACAAGAGGCTGAGATTATACCCAAAGAACCTGGGCAGGTAATGCTGCTAAGGGAACTGGTACTTCACCAAATTACATTCGCGCGTAAATTATAAAAGTGTAAGATGGCTCCTTTCATAATATTTTTTAAAATTAATTATGAAAAGGTCGATTTTTTTATTGTCATTATTTGGTGCATCTATTCTTTATGCACAAGAAAAAGATTCTATTCAAAAAGAAGAAATTCAATTAGGAGAAGTTTCAATTGTCGAAAAACTTCCGATTACAGTTGAAAAGGTAACTGATAAAATGTTACAAAAGAAGAATTTGGGACAAGATGTTCCAAATTTGTTAAATTCTGCTACGTCTGTTTCTATAACTTCTGATACAGGAACAGGAATTGGTTATTCGTCTATCAAAATTCGTGGACTTAATGAACAATCAATCAACGTTACATTAAATGGAATTCCGCTTAATAATCCTGAATCTCAAGGTGTTTTTTGGGTGAATATGCCAGATTTGGCTTCATCTACAAGCTCTATGATAATTCAGAGAGGAGTTGGAACTTCATCAAACGGAATGGCTTCTTTTGGAGCAAGTGTTAATATCGAATCTCAAAATCCGTCTACCGTTCCTTTTGCAGAAGCAAATGTTTCTTTCGGAAATTATAAAACACAAAAATATACAGTTCAGGCTGGTACGGGAAAAATACTAAATAATAAATTGAGTATTGATGGACGTTTTTCTAAGATAAATTCGGATGGATATGTAGACAGATCTTGGTCAGATTTAATCTCTTATGATTTTACAGCTCTATATGAATTGAATGAAAAAACAAAGTTTAGATTTCAGAATATGTTTGGAAAAGAACAAACGTATCAGGCATGGAGTGGTGTAGATGCTGAAACTTTAAAAAATGATAGAACATATAATTTTGAAGGAGAAATTTTAGACGAAAATGGAAAGGTTGAAGGTTTTTATAAAAATCACACTGATAATTACCGTCAAAATCATTATTTTCTTTCGTGGTTACAAGATTTTGGGAATAATTGGAAATCAAATTTAACAGTTCATTACACAAAAGGTAAAGGTTATTACGAGAGCTATAAAAATAATCGCAGTTTGAAACGTTATAAATTGGATTATTTAACTTCAGAAAAAAGAAATTTAATTAATCGTGAATATCTTGATAATGATTTTTATGGTTTTAATCTTGAAGTTGAAAATCAAAAATTAAACGATTTTAAAGTATTTTTCGGATTATCTGCAAACGAATATGATGGCGATCATTATGGAAATGTCTTATGGGTAAAAGGCACAGGTTTTAAGGATAAAGATTTCAAATATTACAACAATCGTTCTGTGAAAAAGCAATTGGCTGCTTATGCGAAAGTATTGTATCAATTGAATAAATTTGAATTGTTTGGTGATTTGCAATATCGTTATGTTGATTATGATGCGAAATATTTACCAAATGGAAAAAATGATGAGGAAGATTTCAGACCATTTTCGGATACATTCAATTTTGTGAATCCAAAAGCTGGAATAAATTTTAAAATCAATTCTTCAAATGTATTGTATGCTTCGTACGGAATTTCTCAACGTGAACCTTTGCGTATTGATTATGCAGGTTTGAATGATAAAGATAAAAAACCAAAAGCCGAATTTTTACAAGATTACGAATTGGGTTACAGAAAAAGTGGTCGTCTTGCTTTGAGTGCGAATTTGTATTATATGGATTACCGTGATCAATTGGTGCCAACTGGAGAATTGAATGATGTAGGAAGTCGAAAAAGAATTAATTCAGGAAAAAGTTTTAGACGAGGAGTCGAATTTGATGCAAACTATAAGATTATTCCAAATCGTTTGAATGTTTTTGGAAATATTACGTTTAGCGAAAACAAACATAATAATTACAAAGAGGAAGTTTGGGATGTTGATGGAAGTTCTTCTGTAAAAGAATACGGAAAGACAAAAATTGCGCTTTCACCAGATGTGATTTCTGCTTTCGGTTTTGAAGCTGTTCCTTTCAAAAATGTATTGATTAATTTGACGAATAAATATGTTGGTGAACAATATTTATCAAATACAGAACCAGCAGATGGAAAATTAGATAGTTATTTAGTTTCGGATCTTTTGATTCGATATTCGCCAAAAGTAAAAGGAATTAAAAACCTTGAATTTTCGTTCTTGATTAATAATTTATTTGATGTAGAATACGAATCAAACGGTTATTATTATGGAGGAGGATATTATTTTCCACAAGCCGGAATTAATGTTTTGGGTGGAGTTGGAATTCGTTTATAAAAAGCTAAAAGCTCGAGAAATTCTCGAGCTTTTTTTATTGTTCAATATAATCAAGAGGAATATGCCAAATTTCGGTTTTATTTTTTTCTCGAAAGAAATCCAAATGTCCAATTTCATCCAACCCATATTCTTTTGGAACGATATTCAAACGTTTTTTCTTCGCATTTTTCAAAACTAATTTCCCAAATAAATCTACAGATTTTGGTGTTGCCATAAAATCATCATCCAAACTAATGATTAAAACAGGTTTTGTAATTTCATCATACAAATTTTGCGTTTCATCAGCGTAACCTAGAATTGAAGTTTCATTCAGAATTAGTTTTCGCCAATCTTTTGCGATCCCGATTGGAATTGGTTCGCCCATTCCAACTTTTTGAGAAGGAAAAAAACCGTAAAAAGCAGATAAAACAGGAATCGCAATGCGAAAAAAGAAATTCACTTTAGTTTTATCTTTTTGATGAAAATTTTTGATATAGCCATATTGAGAACCAATCGTTACAATTTTATCATAAACTTTGTAAGCGCGTGTCAAACCAATCATAATTCCACCGATACTATGACCAATTAAGAATTTTTCGTGATTGGGATAAAATTCTTCGATATATTGTGTTAAACTTAAAAAATCTTTGTCGGCCCAATCTGTAAAATGCGCTTTAAAATCTTTTAATTTTTTGGGTTTAGAATCGCCGATTCCGCGATAATCATACGTAAAAACCAAATATCCCTTATTAGCTAAATACGTTGCATATTTGGCATAAAAAGTTTGTTTAACACCAATTGCAGACGAAATGACAATGATTTTTTTGGTTGCATTGTTTTCGCCAAAAGAGGTTATGGCAATTGGATATTTGTCGGAAGTTTCTAGTATGAATTTTTTCATTCTTTTTATTTGATAAGGTAAAAAATATACCTTTACAAGGTAAATCAATCTTATGAAAAAAATTATTTTAATTCTATTAATCTTATTCTCTTCAAAAATGTTTTCTCAACAATTAAAACCTGATAATGTGATTGGTTTTTGGAAGTTACAAGAATCAGGCTTTTATGAAAATGGCAAAAAAGTGTCTAAAGAATTTGATGATTGTCGGTTAATGAGAAATTATACAATTTGGGATAATGGATATGCTATTTATAACTATGTAGAAGGAAGTAATGGCAATTGTTTTCCTAGTGAGCCTCGATTAACATTGTGGCGAATTGTTGATAATAGAATTCAATTTTACATTGATGATTATATTTTTGAGGATAGAATTGTGAAAATTAATCAAGATAAAACGATAACTTTTGAAACATATATTGATAAAAAAATTGTAGATTCTGATAAGGAATTCGAGAAAATAGCAAATACAATCAGTTATGATATTTTACGTAAACAATAAATAAAGAAAATAAGTTTTCAGGTTTATTTTTTATATTCACTTTACGTCATTCAAAATCTTTATTTTTACCACATAATTATTGAACCGAATGAAAAATATATTCAGCCTATTTTTAGCATCAATTTTATTGCTTTCAGCTTTTTCGTGCAAAGAAGACGATTCGTTGGCAATATCGCAAGATCAATTGTTGCGATCTGGAAAATGGCAATTGAAAGAAATTAGAAAAACGAAAGGGAATATAACGGAAACAGACAAGTTGTTGGCTTGTGAACGACAATCTACATTAGATTTTTCGGATGTTACGAATTATAATTCTAACATGTATAAGACCGAAAAAGGAAATTGTGTACAAGAACAAACGATAGGAACGTATGTGTATAATACGTCTAAAACAAAACGTTTGTTGACAATGGAAACAAAAGATACAACGTACAATTATTATGTGAAGCAGTTAGATCCAAAATATTTGATTTTGCAAGATACGTTGAGTAAAATAGATACGATAAAGCTTCGTTTGCAAGTTTTTGAAATTGTAAAATAATAAAGAAAAATACCTTCCATCTTGGAAGGTATTTTTTATTCGAACATTTTTCGTGTAATAAAATCTTTGTCTAAACTCCAAGCGCGTGCAGGAGAATATTCACGTCCATAATAAATGATTTGAATATGTAATTTGTTCCACAACTCTTTTGGAAAGATTTTCTTCGCATCTTTTTCTGTTTCCTCAACATTTTTACCTTTTGTCAATTTCCATAATTTCATCAAACGATGAATATGTGTGTCGACAGGAAAAGCAGGATGACCAAACCATTGAGACATCACTACCGAAGCGGTTTTGTGTCCAACGCCAGGTAATTCTTCTAATTCTTCAAAACCTTCTGGAACTTCGCCATCGTATTTCTCGATTAAAATTTCGGACAACCGTTTGATATTTTTGGCTTTTGTGTTTGATAAACCAATTTCGCGGATATAATATTTTATTTCATCTACTTCTAATAACGACATTGCTTTTGCGTTAGCAGCTTTCGCAAATAATTCGGGTGTTACTTGATTCACTTTTTTATCTGTTGTTTGGGCAGATAATAAAACGGCGATCAATAATGTAAAAGCATCTTGATGGTCTAATGGAATTGGTGGAACTGGATATAATTTTTCCAATTCATCAATCACAAATTGGATACGCTCTTTCTTTAACATCATAAGTTCTGAAACTTTTTGTGTAAAAATAATGAAACATCTTTAATTATGCTTTAAATAATCAGCCACAAGCTTTCTTACAAAAAAATAAAAGTAAATATTTAGCGACTTATTTTGGCGTTGTATAACATTACATTTGTAGTATAAATAAAAGATTAATTAGTTAAATCAGTTACGATTCAAGATTTAATCATTATTTTTACGAGAAGTTCTAAAGACAAATCAAGATGTTAAAAATAGGAGATAAAGTTCCAGATTTTAAAGGAATTGATCAAGATGGAAACGAAGTTTCGTACCAAGATTTTGCAGGAAAAAAATTAGTCGTTTTCTTTTATCCAAAAGCAAGTACACCAGGTTGTACAGCCGAAGTATGTGATTTACGCGATAACGAAAATGCGTTGAAGGCGCAAGGTTATCATTTGGTTGGAGTAAGTGCAGATTCTGTGAAAAGACAAAAGAATTTTGCTGAGAAAAACAATTTACGTTTTCCTTTGCTTGCAGATGAAAATCATGAAATTCTGAATGCTTTCGGTGTTTGGGGACCAAAGAAATTTATGGGACGCGAATTTGATGGAATTCATCGTACAACGTTCATTATTGATGAAAAAGGAATGATTACGGATGTAATTGAAAAAGTGAAAACAAAAGAACACGCAAAACAAATTTTAGAAAAATAAAAAATAATATAATGAGCGATTTAGACAATAAAAAGAAAGCGTTACAGCTAATCTTAGATAAGATGGACAAAGCTTACGGAAAAGGAACTGTAATGCGTATGGGAGATTCGGCTGTTGATGATAAAATAGAAGTAATTCCTTCTGGATCTTTGGGATTAGATTTAGCGTTAGGAGTAGGAGGTTATCCTCGCGGACGTGTTATCGAAATCTATGGGCCAGAATCTTCTGGTAAAACAACATTGACATTACACGCTATTGCTGAAGCGCAAAAAGCTGGTGGTATCGCTGCTTTTATTGATGCTGAGCATGCTTTTGACCGTTATTATGCAGCGAAATTGGGTGTTGATGTAGAAAACTTAATTATTTCTCAACCAGATAATGGTGAGCAAGCATTAGAAATTGCAGATAACTTAATTCGTTCGGGAGCGATAGATATTATCGTAATTGACTCTGTTGCGGCACTTACTCCAAAAGCGGAGATTGAAGGTGAAATGGGAGATTCTCGTATGGGATTACAAGCGCGTTTGATGTCTCAAGCTTTACGTAAATTGACAGGAACAATTAATAAAACGAAATGTACAGCGATTTTCATTAACCAATTACGTGAAAAAATTGGTGTTATGTTTGGTAATCCAGAAACAACAACTGGTGGTAATGCCTTAAAATTCTATGCATCTGTACGTTTGGATATCCGTCGTTCTACTCAAATCAAAAATGGAGATGAGGTAATCGGAAATCACTCGAAAGTAAAAGTGGTTAAAAATAAAGTTGCTCCTCCATTCCGTCAAGCAGAATTTGATATTATGTACGGTGAAGGAATTTCTAAAGTTGGAGAAATTTTGGATATGGGTGTTGAGAAAGGAATTGTAAACAAATCTGGTTCTTGGTATTCATACAACGATAGCAAATTAGGACAAGGTCGCGATGCTGTAAAAGAAGTATTGAAAGATAATCCTGAATTGGCAGAAGAAATTGAAGCTAAAATTGTCGCATTAATCAAAGGTGAGCCAGTAGATGGAAAACCATCAGTTGATAATCCAGCTGACGAAGCAGAATTATTTGCTGAAGATTAATTCGAAAGAATTTTTATATAATGATAAAAACCTCTCAATTTTGAGAGGTTTTTTTGTTATTTTGTATAATTAATAAAAAAGGCGTCCTCATCTCCAAATGAAATTCTTAAACTATTTTTTGTTAATATTTCGATATTTTCTATTTCAGTATCATTAGTGTTATTTTCTGTTAAGGTAATTCGTTTGTTTTTTAAACTCCATTTTCCTTCAGACGGGCTATGATAACAAGGGTCATTTCCTCCTCCTTCATAAAAATCATTATAATAAGTAAAATTTTTATTAAAAGTTATACTTGTTTTAGAATCACATTCATTGTATTCTTCAATTATTTCTTTTCCATTCAAATAATATCCAGAGTTTTTAATCTGCCATTTACCAATTAATAATTCTTCATGCGATTCTACATTAGAATCATCATCGTTATTACAAGATGCGAAAAATGTAGTCGCTGAAAGTGTAGCAAATAATAATAGTTTTTTCATAAGTTATTTTTTTGATTGGCAATAATATGAAAAATGATATTAATTAAACGTTTTTAAGTATTTATAATAAAAAAAACACTTCTGTAGAAGTGGTTTGTCATGTTGAATTTATTTCAACATTGTATACTGTTTATGATGAGAATCTGAAACGAGTTCAGAATATTCATATTTATTATTTAAATAGTAAAACTTTTAATAATAAAAAAAGACAATCAAATTGATTATCTTTTTTGCTCCTCCTCTTGGGCTCGAACCAAGGACCCTCTGATTAACAGTCAGATGCTCTAACCAACTGAGCTAAGGAGGAAAATCCGATATTTTAAAATTTTATTTTTAAGTCTTTGTTTGACATTTCACTAAAAAAGCTCCTCCTCTTGGGCTCGAACCAAGGACCCTCTGATTAACAGTCAGATGCTCTAACCAACTGAGCTAAGGAGGAATGTTGCTTAATTGTGGGTGCAAATATAGAAGTATTTTTTACACCCACAAAAAATATTTTAAATTTTATTTAAAAATCATATTCACAATATCGTTTCCGAAGATGAATACCATTAATCCTAAGATAATTACAACGCCAACCATTTGTGCTTTTTCTAAAACTTTTTCACTTGGTTTTTTACCTGTGATCATTTCATAGATGGCAAAAACAGCATGTCCACCGTCCAAACCTGGAATTGGTAATAAGTTAATAAATGCTAACCAAGCAGAAATCATTGCCGTAAATGACCAGAAAAATAACCAGTTCCATTCTTTTGGCATTTGTTTTACCATTCCAATTGGTCCAGCAACTTGCTTACGACCGTCTTTTACTTGGAACAATGTCCCAATTCCACGAACTTGCGTTGCAATCGCTTCAAATGGCTCTACAATTCCTTTTGCGATTCCTTCACCAATTGTATAATCTTCCTTAGAAATTAATGAATCTAAATATGCTGTTGATCTTAGGAATCCAATGCTTCCATCTTTATCTACATTTACCATCAACTCTACAGGCTCGCCTTTTCTTTCAACACTTAAAGAAACTGTTTTTCCTTTGTATTCTTTTAATTTATTTGTTAAATCTGAAAATAGAGGTGTTGTGAAACCATCAATAGCAATTACTTTATCATCTTTTAATAAACCTGCTTTTTGTGCTGCACTATTCTCAACAACAGAATCCACAACGGTTGGCATTTGAGGAATAAAGAAAGCGCCTTTAGCGTTTAAAATTTCAGTTCTGAAATCTTCTGTAATTGGTAAAGAAACTTCTTTTCCTTGACGTTTTACATCTAAAGTTTCACCACCCAACAAGGCTTCTTTTCCTATTTCATTTAATGCTTGATATTTAACACCATTTACACCAACTGGAATATCACCTTTTTGCAAGCCGAATTTAGTTTGCGTTGCATTCGCTTCGATTCCATATTGCATTTTGTTTACATCAACAAAGCTTTTTCCTTGAGAAATGAATAAAATAGTATAAATAATCATCGCTAAAATGATATTTACAATAATACCTCCTAACATGATGATTAATCGTTGCCAAGCTGGTTTTACACGGAATTCCCACGGTTTTGGCTCTTGTTTCATTTGTTCCAAATCCATGCTTTCGTCAATCATTCCCGAAAGTTTTACGTATCCTCCAAGAGGCAACCAACCGATACCGTAAACAGTATCACCAATTTTCTTTTTCCAAATGGCAAATTTCACATCGAAAAAACAAAAGAAACGTTCAACACGAACGCCAAACCATCGCGCTGTTACATAATGTCCTAGTTCGTGCAACATTACTAAAAGCATCAAACTAAGCATTAAGGTAGCTATCTGTATTAACATATTGTTTTAAATTTATTTATGTTCTAATTTTATTAAACGATTACAAAATTAATCGAATTTATTTATCAAAGCGGTTTATTTTTTCCATTCTAAGGTTTCTAACAATTTTTTTACATCTTTTTTGATGTAATCAACTGCTGGAGCTAAAGAATCGGGTTTTGGTTGAGTTTTGAAATAAACCGAACCTGCTAAAAAATTCTTTACACTATCCGTCGCATGAAACTGAATATTAATCGCTGATTCTCCTCCTAATTCATACATAGTACCAAAAACCTTTTTTTCTGGAAAAGAAAATTCTTGTGGCGAGATAAAACTGGCTTTAACCGTCTGTTCTTGCACAAAACTCTCACTTTCTTTTATTTGAACGATTAAATCTTGTGGAGACTGAACTGGAAAATATGTCAGGTAAATTGTCGCTTTCATTCGTGGATAAACAATATTGAAAGAGTTTGGTTTTTTGCCCACTACGACCTTTCCAAAGTTTGAATATTGGAAAGTATAAGGTACATTTTCTTTGAAAGACAGATAAGTTTGTTGCGGATATTCGAGGCGAACTTGTCCTAAAGGTTTGGCAACTTCCTCGCTTTTATTGCACGACACAAAAAAAATAGCACTACTACATAATGCTATTATAGTTTTAAAATTCATTGTATAACGTAAAACGTTAAATTTTGTAAAATTCATTTAATTTTTTAATTTCTAAAAAGGCAAATCGTCTTCTCCTTCATCTATAAAAGGTGGCTCGACAACTGTTGTGTTTTGTTGACTTTGCTGAACTTTGTTCTGATCATTTTGCATGGCTTGACGTTGTTCATTGTCAATTTTTGGTGTCAAAAACTCGATTGAATTTGCTACGATCTCTGTTGTATAACGCGTTTGTCCGTTATCGTCCCATTTGCGTGTTTTGATGCGTCCTTCAACAAAAACTTTATCTCCTTTTTTCAGATAACGATCACATAATTCTGCCAATTTATTGCGTGTCACAATATTGTGCCATTCTGTTTCTGTAATTCGTTCTCCTGTTCTCGAAATGTAAGATTCTGTCGTTGCAATAGGAAATCGTCCAATACAATTTTGTTCATCGAAATGATGCAATTTTACATCATCACCCAAATTTCCGATCAAAAGTACTTTATTCGTTGTTCCATTCATAGTTGTAATAGGTTTTTAGTGGCTTGTTACTTACAAAGTTAATCCAAATAATGTTTATTTATAAATTTTTCTATTGGTTTTGGCAGCGGATAATGTTCGAGATCATTTAAAGCAATCATTTCAAAATCATTTTCGGCTTTCAAATTTGTTATATCTATTAAAGATACATTTAATTTCCAATATTTTATAAATAAATTTTGATGCGACAAAATATGTTTCTCCTCTTCGATAAAAGTTAGATTATTTTCAAGATTTTGATCTAAAATCCAACCTTTATCCAACAAGTCAGTTTCGGTTTCTATTTTTGGAAAAGTGAATAAATTTTTCCAAACATCATTTCCAATTCGTTTAGACAAGGCAATTTTATCTTCATTTTCGATGAGAATAAAATGTAAAAAACGATTCGAAACTTTTGTCTTTTTCAATTTTATAGGCAATTCGTTGACTTTATTTAATCGAAGCGCTTCACAAGACTCATTAAGTGGACAAATTTCACACTTTGGCTGTTTTGGTGTACAAATTGTTGCACCCAAATCCATTACCGCCTGATTAAAATCACCTGGACGTTTTTTATCAATGATTTCTAAACCCAAATCCCAGAAAATCTTCTTTGTTTTTGGCGAACTTATATCATCTGTAATATTAAAATATCGCGCAAAAACTCGAAACATATTTCCGTCTACAGCAGGTACATTTTCATTATATACAATAGATGCAATTGCAGCTGCAGTGTAATCTCCTACGCCTTTTAGCTTTTTTAAATCTTTGAAATTATTCGGAAATTGTCCATTTAACTCATCAGCAATCGTCTTTGCCGTGAAGTGTAAATTTCTGGCACGGGAATAATAACCCAGTCCTTGCCAGAGTTTTAGGACTTTTTGTTCGTCGGCGTTTGCCAAATCGAAAATAGTCTCAAATTCTTGTATGAAATTATTGTAAAATTTCATACCTTGGTCAACCCTTGTTTGTTGGAGAATAATTTCCGACAACCAAATGTGAAATGGGTCTTTTGTATGACGCCAAGGTAAATCTCGTTTATTTTTGTCAAAATATGACAAAATCAGATAGTTGAAGTTCATAAAAACTGAAAAAATCTTTTTTTGTTGGGATACTATCGTTATATTTGCACCCGCTTTCAAATTTAAGAATAATAAGAGGAATTATGACAAAGGCAGAAATAGTAAATAACATTTCAGGTAAATTAGGACTTGAAAAGAGCGATACTCAAAGGGTGGTAGAATCGTTTATGGAGGAGGTGATTAAATCATTAGTAGAAGGAGAAAATGTATACTTAAGAGGATTTGGTTCTTTTACTATTAAAACTAGAGCTGAAAAAACAGGTAGAAACATTACAAAAGGTACTTCTATCATTATCCCAGCACACAACGTTCCTACATTTAAACCAGCTAAAACTTTCATCGAAGATGTAAAGACTAGCGAAGCAAACGTAATCAAATAACAATAAAATAATTGTATCATGCCAAGCGGAAAAAAACGTAAAAGACATAAGGTAGCGACGCACAAACGCAAAAAACGTCGTCGTCTTAACAGACACAAAAAGAAAAAATAATTAGTAGCTAAGCTATTAATAATTTAGTCTTTTTACAAGATAGCACTTTTCAATGGAAATTTTGGAAAGTGCTTTTATCATTTTTAAAAACATAATTTTTTGATGAGTAAAGAATTAGTAATTTCAGCCTTAGCTGATCAAGTACGCATCGCAGTTTTAGATGAAGGCCGATTGATGGAATTTCATCAAGATACTGCAAATGATGGGTTTGCAGTTGGCGATATTTACTTGGGAAAAATCAAAAAATTAGCTCCTAGTTTAAATGCAACCTTTGTTGACATTGGTTATTCGAAAGATGCATTTTTACATTATCATGACTTAGGTCCACAAATACGTTCTTCTAACTCTTACAATAAAATTGTAGCGAACGGAACGTACAAAACCGAAAAATTGAAAAACTTCCGTATGGAAGCACCAATTGATAAAGATGGTCAGATTACTGATATTTTTGCACCTGGTGATTCTGTGTTGGTTCAGATAACAAAAGAGCCAATCCATACGAAAGGACCAAGAATTACATCCGAAATTTCAATTGCAGGTCGTTATTTAGTTTTAGTTCCGTTTTCGGAGCGAGTTTCGATTTCTCAAAAAATCAAACAAAAACCAGAACGCGATCGTTTAATTAAAATTTTAGATGGATTAACACCAGAAGGCTTTGGTGTAATCATCAGAACTGTAGCAGAAGACAAAAATGCTGAAGAATTACAAGCAGATTTAGCTTATTTATTGAATAAATGGACGCAAATCTTCAAGAATCTTCAGAAAAAGAAAGCCCCAGCTAAAATACTTAGCGAGATGGACAGAGCTTCTTCTATTTTGAGAGATAATTTTAACAATGATTTTGTTAAAATCTCTGTTGATGATGACCAATTAGCAGATGAAATGCGTGAGTATTTGGAAGTTATTGCACCAGATAAAATTAATTTGGTAAAAGAATATGACGATCCATTTGTTCCGATTTTTGAAAAGTTTAATGTCGAAAGACAAATAAAACAAGCTTTTGGTAAAACGGTAACTATTCCACAATCTAAAGGCGCTTACCTTGTGATTGAACATACAGAAGCGTTACATGTAATTGATGTGAATTCGGGGAATATTTCGCGAAATTCTAAAAATCAAGAAGATTCAGCTTTTGCGGTTAACAAAATTGCTGCTTCTGAGATTGCACGTCAGTTGCGTTTACGTGATATGGGAGGAATTGTTGTGGTCGATTTTATTGACATGACAGATGCAGAACATAAAAAAGAATTGTTTGAGCATTTGCGAGCTGAAATGGCGAAAGATAAAGCAAAACATAAGATTTTGCCACCAAGTAAATTTGGATTGATTCAGATAACAAGACAACGTGTTCGCCCAGAAGTGAACTTTATAACAACTGAAGAAAATCCGAACCAAGAATCGAATGAAGTTGAAGCACCTATTGTTACAATTGATAAAATTGAACAAGTGCTCTTGAATATCCTTGATAGAAAAGATAAGGATTTACGAAAAATGTCGTTGCACGTGCATCCTTTCGTAGCTGCTTATTTACAACATGGATTGCCAAGCATTCAGATGAAATGGTTTTTTAAGCATAAAAAGTGGATTAAGATTGTACCAAGAGATGCGTACAAATACTTACAATTTAATTTCTTGGACAAAGATCATAATACACTTTACAACGAATCAAATTAAGAAAAACCTCGCAATTGCGAGGTTTTTTGTTTTATATTCGTTACACAACAAAATACTATGAAAAAAATATTCCGAATTCTTCTCAAAACTTTAGAAGCTTTAGTTTTACTAATTGTGGTGTATTTACTTGCAGTAGTTTTGCTGCCATTAATTCCAGTAAACAAACAAAAAGAGAAGTCTAATGATCAAATCACAGCGTATATTTTGACAAATGGCGTACATACGGATATTGTGGTTCCAGTAAAATCTGAAACGATTGATTGGTCTACTTTTGTGCCTTTTTCGCATACAAAATCGAAAAAAGAATACAAATATATTGCCTTTGGTTGGGGAGATAAAGGCTTTTATTTGGATACACCAGAATGGAAAGATCTTAAATTTTCTACAGCTTTCAACGCTGCATTTTGGTTAGGAGATTCGGCGATGCATACTACTTTTTATGATAATATGACGATAGATGACGATTGTAAAAGAGTTGATTTGAGTGTAGAAGAGTATCAAAAATTAATTGTTTACATCAAGCAATCATTTGATTTGGATCAAAATAACAAAGTCGAATTAATAAAAACAGATGCTGTTTATGGAGATAGTGATTCGTTTTACGAAGCAAAAAGAAGTTATAGCTTATTTTTTACGTGTAATACGTGGGCTGCAAGCGCGTTAAAAGCAGCAAATAAAGAAGGATCATTGTGGACGGCAACACAACAAGGAATTTTTCGTCATTATGAATAAATTTTTTTAAATTATTTCTAATTCATTTTCAAAGAGTTGCCTATTAATGCGACTTGTAGAACGAAAAAAAATACTTTTAAGATTTGGAAGTAATAAAATTTGCTCTATATTTGCAACACAATATCGATAACGATACTCCTCCTTAGCTCAGTTGGTTAGAGCATCTGACTGTTAATCAGAGGGTCCTTGGTTCGAGCCCAAGAGGAGGAGCAAAAAAGACAATCAATTTGATTGTCTTTTTTTATTTCACAAATATTTAACATTTCCTCACACAACCATTCACCTAACTTTTGCATCTTACTAATAGAAAAACAAATAAAATCAGATTAGTATGAAATTTAGAAAAGTATTTAGCGTTTTAGCATTATTAATGGTTATGGTAACATTCGCACAAAAAAATATGAAAATAGATTATTCAATGTATCCAAAAGCAAAAGATGGATATGAACAGAAAATTATCACTTTAAAACCACAAGCCAATGAAGAAAACTATTTAGTTGAAATATTTGCTGGGAAAAAAACAAAGGTTGATTCTTGTAATCAATTTTTCTTAAGTGGAAATTTTGATCAAAAAACTGTTGATGGTTGGGGTTATGATTATTTTAATTTCGAAACTGATGGAAATATAGCAGGAACTTTAATGGGATGTTTTGACAATAAATCTGTCGAAAAAATTGTACATGCTCAATCTTTGCAGACGCGTTACAATAGCAAATTACCAATCGTAGTTTACGTACCAAAAGGCTATACTTTAGAATATAGAATTTGGAAAGCAGATGAAAAACTTAACATAGTTAAGTAATATTTATAGTTGTTAATTGAAAAAGCTCGAGAAATTCTCGAGCTTTTATATTTTAATGAAATACCAATTGCGTAATCGTGTAAATAACCAAACCAACAAGTCCACCAACCAGCGTCCCGTTAATCCGAATAAATTGCAAATCTTTTCCAACTTCCAATTCTAGCTTTTCGCTCAATTCTTTTCCTTCCCATTTATCAACCGTATTACTAATCAAGCTTTCCATTTCTTTGACATTTCGTAAAATCATACGGTAAATAAAATGACGCACCCAACCATTAATCTTATCAATCATTTCTTGGTTATCGTTCAAATTTTCGGTCAATTTTTTTATATTTTTCTTAATGTAAACTTGCATTGCAGAATTTTCATCATCAAAACTTTCGGTCAAATTTTGTTTAATCGCCAACCACAAATCCAAAGCATAATCATTCAATCGTTCTTTTGTGATAAAATCATCTCGAAGCGATTCTAACCTAAATTTCCAATCAGGAGATTCTTTTATATTCTGAATATTTTCTCGGATAATTCGTTCGATATTATGACGAATTGGATGCTCTTTGTCCGCTTCAACCTCATCCAAAAAACTCACCACACCTTCCACTACTCCTTTCGATATTTTTTTACCAGCAAAAAATGAAATCACAGGATGTTTTTCATTTAATTTATCTTTAATAATCAAATCACTTTCTAAGATATACTCTTTCGCTTTTGGAATGATTGCTTCTAAAATTTCGTCGTGTTTTTCCTTTTCTAAAATATATTCTAAACTTGACGAAACTAATTCAGGTAAATCAAATTGTTTCAAAATCTCATCACCTTTCAAGGTTATAAAATCAACGACATCTTTATCATCTAAATCTTTGACAATTTTCTTGGAGAAATTAATCAATTCTTCTTGCAACATTTCTTGATTCGTAGCTTTATTCAACCAATCTGCTGCGTATTTTACAACTTCTAATTTCTCGATATATGGACGAATTGTAGATGGTGTCAAAAAATTCTCAGTTACAAACTGTCCCAAATTATCTCCAATCGCATTTTTACTATTTTCGATCAAATTTGTATGCGGAATTTTAAGTCCAAGCGGATATTTGAACAAAGCCGTAACCGCAAACCAATCGGCAAGTGCACCAACCATTGCTGCTTCGGCAAATGCTTCCACATATCCAATCCATTTCGCAGATGAATGCTGACTTAGATAAACCATCAAAAAGTAAATAAAAGCCATCAAAATGAATAATCCTGTTGCAATTGCTTTATGTTTTTTGAGGTTTTGTATTTTCTGAAGTTCCGTCATAAAAGTGTTTTGAGAAATTTGTTGCAAAAATTTAGCCAATCAAAAAAGCGGAGAATTCTCCGCTTTAAGTTTTATGTTTTTAATTTATTTACTTTCCTGAAAAACCAATAACGCTACATTTGCACTCGACAATAATCGTTGGCTATGATTGATTGTAAATAATCTTTCGAAAGATGATAATTCACGGTGAACAACGCCTAATACATCGATATTGTTTTTTGTACAATAATTGATTAAACCACCTTCTACATCTTTGCTCGGTTCAATTGTAATTATCGCTTCAGGATATTCTTCTTCCCATTCTTTTTTAACGCTTAACATTTGTGGAGTAATCGATTTATCATCAACATGTACAATGTTTAACAATTTATCGTAACGTTTTGTCACTTCTTCCATTTGCGCCAAAGCTTTTGCTTCTTTTTGATTAAACAATGTAGCATATGCAAAATTTCTTTCTTCTTTAAATTTTACATTATTTGGAACAACCAACACAGGCGCAGGCGAATTGTTAATGACGTTTACGGTATTAGAACCAAAAAACTTTTTGCCTAAACTATTTTGCCCATTCGTTCCCATCACCACGTATTGTATATCGTCTTTGTTGATAATATCCAAAATCATCAACAATAAATCTCCAACAACCAAAGAACTCTCTATTTTAACGTGTTCAAGGTTATTTTCTTTTGCAATATTTTTAAGTTTATTGATATAATTTTCGAAGTTTTCTTCTGTAACTTCAAGATAATTTTTAAGATTTGATTGTACCGAAACTAACTTAATATCTGTTTTAAGAACTTTTGCAAGGTTTAACGCATACAAAAAAGCATTGTTCGCTGTTTCCGAAAAATCGGTTGGAAATAATATTTTAGCCATAATAATTAAATTCTAGAATAGATTTTGTTCTATAAATTTACAACTAAAATTTAGGTAAAGCCACAAAAAAAGTCTTGATTTCTCAAGACTTATCTATTTTTTAACCGTTTTTAATAACCAAAACGACGCAAATCATTCTCTTTGCTTCTCCAATCTTTTCGCACTTTCACGAAAAGTTTCAAGAATACTTTTTTATCAAAGAATTTTTCTAACTCTTCTCTTGCTTCTTTTCCTACTTTCGATAAAGACTCTCCTTTATGTCCAATAATAATTCCTTTCTGAGAATCGCGTTCTACAAAAATTTCAGCTTCGATAGAAATTAAATTCAAATCTTCTTTGAAACGCTCTGTTACTACCTCAACAGAATAAGGAATCTCTTTTTGATAGTTTAATAAAATCTTTTCGCGAATTACTTCGTTTACAATAAAACGCTCCGAACGGTCTGTTAATTGATCTTCTGGATAATATTGTGGCCCTTCTGGAATAATTGCTTTGATCTTATTAATCAACAAATCTACATTCACGTTTTCTTTTGCCGAAATAGGTAAAATCTCTGCTTTTGGTAATAATTCGTGCCAATATTCTACTGCTTCATTTAATCGATCTGGCGTAGCTGTATCAATTTTATTCAATAATAAAATAATTGGTGTAGATGTTTTTTGCAGACGTTCGAAAACTTGTTCATTTTTCAATCGTTTTTCTCCAATTTCTACAACATAAAGAATCACATCAGCATCCACCAACGATTCATTTACTGCATCCATCATTTTTGTTTGCAGTTCATAAGCAGGATCCAAAACACCAGGCGTATCCGAAAATACAATCTGATAATCTTCTCCCGTTAAAATACCTTTGATACGATGACGTGTAGTTTGCGCTTTGTGTGTTGCGATAACCAAACGCTCTTTCATCAACATATTCATCAAAGTAGATTTTCCAACATTTGGATTTCCTATGATATTTACAAAACCGGATTTAAATTTCTTTTCGTCTGACATTCTACAAATTTAGTGATTTTTATAATATTATTTCAGATTAATATGTTGAAGAAAAGATTAATATTCTAATGAAATTTTAATTTCATAAAATTGATTTTGGTCTGTATTTTGAATAATTCTAATTAAGTTCAAAAAAATATGACGAAAGTTATGGTTTATTGAAAAATATGATTAATTTCATACATGTGTTATGGAAGATTAAATTAACCAAAATTTAAAAAAATGATGAAAGCAGAACTTATCGAAAAAGAAGAAGTAAGAAACTATAAATTTTTAGACGCGCCAAAAGACGAAGTAACGGTAGAGGCAAACAAATTGAATGGCGCAGTAAGATTAGGAAACGAATTCAAATCGAAAGCATATATTACATTTCAAACAGATCAAGGTCCTAAAAAAATTGAGACAACTGTTTGGTCTGTTACGGATAAATTTCTACAAATTAAGAATGGAGTTTTGATTCCGTTAAAATCTTTAATTGATATTCAATACTAAAAATTGTTTATTGCTTAAATTAAAAAAGGGATACGACGATGTCGTATCCCTTTTTTAATTAATTATTTTTATTGGATTCTTTCAGCAATCTAATTAACTCTGCACGTATAGCAGCTTTATCATTACTTTTCGGAAAATCTCCGATAAAAAATGTTTGTTGCGGAACTTCATAAGGTTCTAATTCACTTTTTGGAATATCAACATGTTCTGCAAATCGACTTTCTATTACCAAAGAAATTACATCTTCTGTAGATCCTTTTTTCGGAAAAGCAATCACAATAAAGTTATAATCGATATATGGTTTTAATTTTTCTTCAATCAATTCTAAATTCACCACATCTTTCCTATTCAACTTACATTCATTTCCAGAAATCCATCTAAACTTTTTCTGATCATCCGAAACAACAGCCTGTCTATATAAATTTAGTGATTCTTTTTCGTAAGGCGAATTCAAGACTAAATTACCTTTTTCATCTTCCGAAAGTTCTATTTTATCTAAAACTGTATAATCTGTTTCATCTATTTTTTTTACTGCAATTGGAAATCCATTCGCGGTAAAAACTTGATAAAAACTGGTTTTCGTTTGATCATTCAATTTACTTTTCAAATCATTTGACAAATCATCACTTTCGATTGCAATTTTTTCGATTCTAGCCAAATCTTCAAAAGAATTTTCAATCTGTTTCTTTGTCAAATAAGCATAATTTAATGCGTATCCTATTTCGTCTTGACTTTCGTCTGTTAATGGAATCTTCACTTTATCCGAATCTTCATGACAATACAAATCAAAACCTCCTTCTATGGCTTGAACCAATGAAATTTCTCCTTCATTTTCTAAAACCGATGAACTTAAAAGTGTAGAATCTCCTTTTTTCAATCCTAAAAAATTATTTAACGAATGAAACGTTTCATTTACAAATCGAGGATCAAAATTCGATACATAAACATTATCTTCTCTCGAATAATGAAAATTAACTTTTTCTTCTTTTGAATCGATCTTTTTCATCAAATCAAAAATATCATTTTGCCATTGAAAGGTATTTTTATCCTGAAATTCACTTAAAATCTCTGGAATGTTTTTATTGTTAAAATCTAACTTCATAATAATTACTTTTGTGTGTTTTTAATTTACTGATAATCAAATTAAATCAATAATTTTACCAAAAAACTCGATTAAAATGTTTTTTCAACTTTTGTTGACAAAAAGTTGAAAAAAGCAGTTTCAAAAATTGGTAATTTTATAAAATTTAATGGATAATTATTTATCTTAGCAAGATGAATCACAAAACAGATTTTTCGAATTTAAGATTTAAACGAAATCTAAATTCTAATCCATCACATATAGAGTCATTTGAATTAGATAGTTTACAAGTCAAAAGTGATTACAATTACGATGATGTAAAAAATCTGAAACAGATTAACTTTTTACCCGGAGTTGCCCCATATTTACGCGGTCCTTATACGACAATGTATGTTCGTCAACCTTGGACAATTCGCCAATATGCAGGTTTTTCTACTGCAGAAGAATCGAATGCTTTTTATAAAAGAAATTTAGCTGCTGGTCAGAAAGGGCTTTCTGTTGCCTTTGATTTGGCTACTCACCGCGGTTACGACTCAGATCATGAACGTGTTGTAGGAGATGTAGGTAAAGCTGGCGTTGCGATAGATTCTGTAGAAGATATGAAGATTTTGTTCAATGAAATTCCATTGGATAAAATTTCGGTTTCGATGACAATGAACGGAGCTGTTCTTCCTATTTTAGCTTTTTACATTGTAGCTGCAGAAGAGCAAGGTGTTTCGCAAGATCAACTTTCTGGTACAATTCAGAATGATATTTTGAAAGAGTTCATGGTGCGTAATACATACATTTATCCGCCAACTCCTTCAATGAAAATTATTGCAGATATTTTCGAATATACTTCTCAAAAAATTCCTCGCTTCAATTCGATTTCTATTTCGGGTTATCACATGCAAGAAGCTGGAGCTACGCCTGTTTTGGAAATGGCTTATACTCTTGCAGATGGTTACGAATATGTAAAAACTGGTTTGGAAGCAGGATTGAAAGTTGATGATTTTGCTCCTCGTTTATCATTTTTCTGGGCGATTGGAATGAATTTCCCTCAAGAAATTGCAAAAATGAGAGCTGCTCGTATGTTATGGGCAAAATTGATGCAAGAATTTGAGCCTCAAAATAAAAAATCATTAATGTTGAGAACGCACTGTCAGACTTCTGGTTGGAGTTTAACAGAGCAAGAACCTTATAACAATATTGGTCGTACAGCGATAGAAGCGTTAGCTGCTGCTTTAGGAGGAACGCAGTCTTTGCATACCAATGCGTTGGACGAAGCAATTGCTTTGCCAACAGATTTCTCGGCTCGTATTGCGCGTAATACACAAATCATTTTACAAGAAGAAACTCAAATTTGTAGAACGGCTGATCCTTTTGGAGGAAGTTTTATGATTGAATCTTTGACAAATGAAATGGCAAATCAAGCGTGGGAATATATTCAAGAAGTTCGCGAATTAGGTGGAATGACGCAAGCCATAGAAGCTGGAATTCCAAAAATGCGTATTGAAGAAGCTGCTGCAAAAAAACAAGCCAAAATTGACTCTGGTGAAGTCGCAATTGTTGGTGTAAATGCTTACCGCTCGAAATTAGAACAACAAGAGTTCGAAATTTTAGAAGTTGACAACACTGCCGTTCGTCAAAAACAAATTGATCGATTAAATCAAATTAAAGCGGAGCGTAACAGCGAAGCTGTAAAAGATATTTTAGCACAATTAACAAAAGCTGCTGAAACAGGCGAAGGAAATTTATTAGAATTATCTATCGAAGCGGCTCGTCGTCGTGTTACTTTAGGTGAAATTTCTGATGCATTAGAAGCTGTTTTTGGTCGTCATAAAGCAATTACAAGAGGAATTCAAGGAGTTTATGCTATGGAAGCAGGTAAAATGAATAAATTTGAGGAAGCTCGTAATTTAGCTGACGAGTTTGCTGAAGAAGACGGACGCCGTCCTCGTATTATGGTGGCAAAAATGGGACAAGATGGTCACGATCGTGGTGCGAAAGTCGTTGCAACATCTTTTGCGGATATGGGATTTGATGTGGATATTTCTCCATTGTTCCAGACGCCAGCAGAAGTTGCGAAACAAGCTGTAGAGAATGATGTTCATATTTTAGGAATTTCTTCTTTGGCTGCAGGACACAAAACGTTGGTTCCGGAAGTTGTAAAACAATTGAAAGAATTAGGTAGAGATGATGTTTATATCGTAGTCGGAGGTGTTATTCCGCGTCAAGATTATGATTATCTTTATCAAAATGGTGCAGATGCAATCTTTGGTCCAGGAACAAACTTGGCGGAATGTGCCTGCGAAATTTTAGAGAATTTATTGAAATCTTATAAATAAATCTATTTTAGTATGAGTATTCCTGTCTATTGACAGGAATATTTTTATATTTATACCACACAAACCTTAAAGCGAAATGAATAAAACTCTTCGAAATATTATCTTAATCATCTGTACAATTTTTATTATATGGTTTATTGGATACTTTCTGATTGGAGATTTTATCAGTTTAGAATTTGCGAATCATGACTTTGCGAAACTATTTCCAAAGCTTTTAACATTTGCTGCCGCAGTTAGTATTTATGTGCTTTTTCTACTTTCTATCAAAAAGAAAGACGGATGGAGTTTTATGAATGTGATGAAGTTTATCTTTGGAATTATCTTCGGATTTCTTCCACTTCTAACCTTCGAATATTATAGTATTGGAAGTTGTACAAATTGGAAAATTGATAAAAAAATTCAAAAAACGCTTTATAAATCCAATTCTTCTGATTCAGAAAAAATTGTTTTAATCGAAACTTTTTGTCCAGAATCTAACCTAAAAACAACTCAGGTAAAGCGAATTGTAGAAATTACACCTCTTTTTATCACAACTTCTGAAATTGATCTAAATAAAATTTCGGATAAAAGTTGGAAAAAACTTTAATCAAAATTAAACTTTGCTCAAAATTTGATGTCTAACAGATGAAGAAACCAATTCATCTCATGACAAAATATATTCTATCATTTCTTTTTAGTTTGATTACGATTTTTTCTTTTGGACAAGAAAAAGTCACAATTACGGGAAAAGTAACGGATGTGCTTAATTTTCCTTTAACTGATTCTGAAGTTATTTTAGGCAACAAAGTCGATTCTGCACAAATTTCTACTACATCTACAAATGATGATGGTACGTTCAAAATTGAAGTTAATCTACAAGATAAACCTGTTTATTTAATCATTGATGATCCTTTAGAAGGCGTTTTCAAACAAAGTTTCGAATCCATCAAAAACAATATTGATCTTGGAATAATTATCATTAATCCGATGATTTATGATTTAGATGAGGTTGTGGTAACAAATGTGGAACCTATTGTTGTAAAACAAGATACAATCGAGTATAATGCTGATTCTTACAAAGTAAAACCGAATGCAAATTTGGAAGCTTTGTTGAGAGAATTACCAGGTTTTGAGATGGATGACAGCGGAAATATTACGGTAAATGGAAAAGATGTTAATGAGATTTTGATTGATGGTGAACCATTTTTTGGAACGGACGGAAAAGTTGCGTTAGAAAATTTACCTGTAGATATTATCAAAAAAATTCAGGTTTCGGATTATAAAACGAAAAATGAAAAATTCTCTGGGGAACGTTCGAAATCGAATAAGTCTTCGCTAAATATTACCTTGAAAGAAGATAAAAAAAAAGGTTATATGCTCAAAGCCACGGCGGGTTATGGAACGGATAATCATTACGAAGGCAATTTGATGGCGAACTATTTTAAAGATAAAAAGAAAATTAGTTTGATTGGTTCTTCGACAGATATTGCAGCTTCTGGAATGACAAGCGGTGAAGGTTCGCGTGGTCGTGGTGGAATGGGAAGAAGAGGTTCTGATGGTGTAATAACAAATACTTCAATTGGATTGAATTATAACGATCAATTAACTGATAATTTGAAAATTGGAGCTGATTATCGTTTAAATCATTCGTTTTCAAAAAATGATCAATATAAACACATCGAAAATTTTGCTCCAAAAAATATTTATACTTCTGATGCGAATTCTAAAACTAAAAGTGAAACGTATGGTCATAATTTTGGAACAAATTTAGAATGGACGAAAAACAATACAAAAATTTATTTTTATCCATCGTTTAGTAATTCTTCGTCTACAAATTCATCAATTTCGGATAGTAAAACATATTCAGATTTGGGTGATTTGAGAAATCAAATGAATCAAACTTCAAATGGAAAATCAAGCTCGAATACATTTAATACATTATTATCACTTAATCAGAAATTCAAAAATAAATCTTATTTAGACTTTAATTCAAGTATTTCGATTGGTAAAACAGATCGAAATTCGTTCATCAATTCGACAACTTTATATACAAATGATACTATTGCGGATATTTATAGAAACATCAATGAGAAAAATATTTCGAAAAATAATCAATACAATTTTGATGTAAAATATACGTATCCAATTACAGATTCTTTGAAAATCGCCGTTGGTTCTGCTTATAATTTAACCGATTCTGAAACCAATAATAGAACGTGGAATTATAATGATGTAACGGGAGAATATGACAATTTGAACAATGATTTGACGCGTTTTTATTCAACCAAATTGAATGAATTTAATCCGTATGCTCAATTATTATTGAACAAAAATAAAATTTCGGCAACAGTTCGTTTTGGAGCAAACATCTACAATCAACAAAATTTTGGAACGTTTAAAGCAGATGATTACAGCTCAACTCAGAACAAAACTTTACCAGATATTTCGGGAAATATTCGTTATCAAAACGGAAACAACTCACTTTCCTTAATGTATAATTATCAGACAAGTTTGGCTTCGACATCACAAGTTTTACCAATTTTAGACGAAACTGATCCGTTAGATGTTTTCAAAGGTAATCCAGATCTTGATCCCAATAAAGCACATCGAATCAATTTGATGTTTAGCAATTTCGATCGTAAAACTCGTCAAGGATTTAATGCTAACTTAGGTTATACGTACAACGAATCAAATATTGTGAATTACACAGAAATGGATTATTCGATTTATAAACGAACAACAACATATGAAAATGTAAAAGGAAATTATCGTCTGAATGGTAACTTTTTCTTTAATAAACAATATCAAAAAGGGATCAATAAATTTAGAGTAAATGTAGGAATGTCGGCGAGTTATGCTTTAACGCAAGGTTTTAGAGATGCGGTGAAATATGAGCAATACAATACAACTTTATCACCTACATTGAGATTAAACTGGGATTATGGTGATTATTTAACGATTTCACCTTCTTATCGTTTGAACTTCACAAATTCTAAATATGTCAATTACTCAATTGATAATCAAAATAATATTACGCACAATTTCGGAATTAAAACTATTTCTACTTTTCCTAAAAATTTGACTTGGACAAATGATTTCAGTTACAATTATAACTCGAGAATGGCAGCAGGTTTCAAGCGTGATTTCTTTTTGTGGAATACAAGTTTGATGTATCGTTTCTTCGATGATAAATTGGAGGCTGGTGTTAAAGTTTACGATTTATTGAATCAAAATAACAGTTATACGCGTACAATTACAGCGGAATCAACAATCGATCAACGCAATAATATTCTGACTCGTTTTGTGATGTTCTCGTTAACATTCAACTTAAATCAGTTTGGTGGAAAATCTACAAAAGGTGGAGACGGAGACCGACCAAGAGAAGGCGGAATGCGAAGAATGTAAATGCAGTAGTAAAATAACAAAAAAACGGCTCAATTTTGAACCGTTTTTTTTGTTAATTATCTTTATCAACTCCTGTTTTTTTCTTGTATTTTTTGATAATATTCTTCTTCTACTTTATCAAATTCTGATATCGAAATTACTTTTCCTTTCGTGGGTTTTGTTTTGTCATGTTGAATTTATTTCAAAATCGAATATTGTTTATGATGAGAATGTGAAACGAATTCAGATTGATATACGAATAATTTATTCTAAAATATATTTCAATTTATAGCCAAACATTCCACGATCTTTGATCATGTCAGCAACACCTTCTGGACATTCATTTTCCCAATCTTGCTCAGCATTTGCAATTTTTTCTAAAATTCGACGCGAATAAGAATCTAAATAACCTCTGTTGTAATTCAAAATATCTTGAATTCTTCCATTATACAAGAAATATTTGTACAATTCGTGTACGCTATCACTTACTTGTAGATTTTTCGACGTCAACAAAATATCTTTTTCTTTGTCTAAATATGGATACAAATAAACTTTTACATTTTTCTTGAATAATTTTCCGAAAGCTTCCATGATTCCGCCAGGTAAATCGGCATAATATTGCTCATTGAAAATTTCGACCAAATTATTAACACCCATCGCTAAACCAACTTTGGTTTGATTTCGAGTAAATTTCGAGAAATAATCAACTAATTTATAATATTCAGAAAAGTTAGAAATGATAACATTGTAACCTAAACTACCAATAATATCAGCGCGATCTAAAAAATCTCGTTCATTCAATTCGCCTTCAAAACCAGAAGCAATCAAGTTAGAAAGCGTAATCTCAAATAAAATTTCGGTATTATCTGTTCTAACATCATCTTCTTGTTTGAAAATTTCTAAACCACCTTTGAACATATCCATATTTACATTCATAAAAGGACGGAAAGAGCCACGAACAGCGAAGATATTTTTCTTGTATAATAAATCGGCAGGTAAAATATTTTTTCCTTGTGGATTGAAAACCGCAACATCAGTCATTCCATTTTTAACCAATTGAAGCGACATCAAACGATTATCAACATATTTGAATTGTGGTCCACGGAAATTAATCATGTCAATTTCTAATTGATCTTTATCCAACGTATCGTATAAAGATTTTATTAATTTTCGGGGATTATCGTAGTAATAATAAGCGCCATAAATCAAATTAACACCCAAAACACCTAAAGTTTCTTGTTGCAATTGAGCCGTATTTTCTTTGAATTTTACATGAAAAATAATCTCGTTTGCTTTTTCATCTTCTGCATTTAACTTGAAACGTAAACCTATCCAACCTTGACCTTCATTTTTCTTTGAATAATCAATTGTTGTTACCGTATTTGCGTAGGTGAAAAATGCTTTTTCTTTGTAGTGATCGTGGACTAGACGCTCTTTCATCAATTCCATCTCATGATCCAACATTTTTTTAAGGCGAGCTTGTGTCACATAACGACGATTTTCTTCTACACCATATATAGAATCGGACATTTCTTTGTCATAAGCACTCATCGCTTTTGCAACAGTACCCGAAGCAGCACCTGCGCGATAAAAAAAACGAACGGTTTCTTGACCTGCTCCAATTTCTGCAAAAGAACCGTATATTTTCGGATTCAAATTGATCTCTAAAGCTTTTTGTTTAGGAGTAAGAACTTGTTCTAATGCCATATTTTAATTTCAAATAGTTTGTGGTAAATTTACCAAATCATTATGGCTAAATCAAATATAAAAATACATTTTTTAGGAACAGGGACTTCACAAGGAATTCCGATTATTGGTAGCGATCATCCGGTATGTTTGTCAACAAATCAAAAAGATAAACGTTTGCGTTCTTCTTTGTTGTTAGAAAAGGATGGAAAGATTATTACGATAGATAGTGGACCAGATTTTAGACAACAAATGTTACGTTATAATGCGCATAGATTGGACGGAATCCTGTATACACACGAGCATAATGACCATGTTTTAGGATTGGATGATATTCGCCCGTTGGTTTTCAAATCTGGAGAAGATATGAATGTCTATGGTTTGAAACGAGTGTTGGATGAATTACATAATCGATTTCCATATATGTTTGCTGAACATAAATATCCTGGAGTGCCAACGGTGATAGAGAATGTTGTGGAAGATGAAAAATTTTTGGTTGTTGGATTTACGATTGAACCAATAAAAGTTTTGCATGGACCTTTGCCTATTTTGGGTTATTTGATTGATGATAAAATTGCTTATTTGACAGATGTAAAAACAATTCCGACAGAATCGCTTGAGAAATTACGTGGAGTAGAAGTTTTAATCATTAGTGCGCTACGAGTAGAACAAGAACATTTTTCGCATATATTATTAGATGAAGCCATACGATACTCGGATTTGATAGGTGCAAAGCAGACATATTTTACACATATTTCGCATCATTTGGGATTTCATGATGAAGTAGAGGAAAAATTACCAGAAGGTAAACATTTGGCTTACGATACGTTAGAAATAATTCTGTAAAAAGTTTAAAAAATAGTTGGAAAAATAAATAAACTAACATTATATTTGCAGTCCATAAAGGCTCGGATGGCGGAATTGGTAGACGCGCACGACTCAAACTCGTGTTCCTTTGGAGTGTGGGTTCGATTCCCACTCCGAGTACTGAAAAACCTCAACTTCAATTAGTTGAGGTTTTTTTTATTAATTTTTGACAACCGATTGACAACGATTTGCAAAAAAGTAGTTTTAAATTTAAAATCTTATCCAATTTCCTTTTTCATGTACGTATGTAAGGACTCGGAAAATTCTGGAAAATCATTTCGCGTACGCGTAATGACAACGGAAAAATCTTTCTTTTTTATAGACTTAAGAAATTATAAACTTTCTTTCTTTACCTGTACGTATGGACTCCAAAAATTCTGGAAATTATATCACGCACACGTGTAATGACTGTAGAAAAATCTTTAGTTCAAAATCTTGCTTCACGCATACGTGTAATGACCTCAGAAAAACCTTCCTTTTTTATAGACTCCGAGAACTGTAAATTATTAACTTCAATCAACCTCGTGCGTGCGTATCGCTCGACCATTTCCTTGTTAATAGTTAAGTAAATCGTCTATTCGTTCTATTATAGAGTTATTTATCTCAAAAACTTCTTTACATATATTTGACTTTACTTCTGGAAAGAAATCTTCGATAACAATCAAAATCATTTCGTTTGTTTTTTTATAGTATTGAAGTAATACTAATGACTTTTGTTTTTTGTTTGTTTGGTTTATTCTAATTGATCCGTAGTACAAATTATCATTTTCAGTTTTAAATAGATTTATAAATCTGTCTTTACTAAATTTTGTTAGATTATTAAGAATTAGTCTTTTAATATTAGGTTTATGAATTGAACCCAGTTCCTTAAAATAGTTTTTATTTGGAAATGAAAGAGCAAAAAATCTATTATCTTTTTCTTTAAAATCTTCATTTTGGAGTTTAATGTTATATATATCAAAAAAATCATTCTTTGAATCAGCATTAAAAGTATATGCGCTTACATTAATTTTGTATTTGTTTAAGTATAAAAATTCGTTCATTTATATGTTTTTCCTTTATTAAAATTGACAATTCTATTATGTGAATTTGACTATAAATTTACGAAAAATATAAGATGTAACTCGTTTTTATCTTCTTTGTTTTTAGTCTATTAATGGTATATCGGTTAATAATTTTGAAATGTTATTTTAAAATTAATTAATGGATATAAGTAATGGAAGATTAGGATTTACCCTTGAGCTAAATAATGCTCCTTTTTTAAATGCAATTCGTGAATCAAATCGAGCGGTTTCAGAATTTAACCTCAATCTTAGAAATAATTTCAATCAGTCGTCTGTATCAGTAAATAATCTTGCTATTGGTGTAGGTGCGTTTCTTTCTGTTGATGCAGCAAAAAATTTTATCACGCAAATGGTAAAAATTAGAGGAGAGTTCGAGCAAACAGAAATTTCTTTCAATACAATGTTACAATCAGCTGATAAAGGAAATGCATTGATGCAAGAAATGATTGAACTCGCAAAGAACACGCCCTTACAATTTAGTGAAGTTTCAAAAGGTGCAAAACAACTTTTAGCGTACCAAGTCGAGGCTGAAAAACTTACAGAAACTCTTTCGATGCTTGGAGATATTTCGAGTGGTCTTGATGTTCCTTTGTCGCGTTTGATTTTAGTTTATGGACAAGTAAAGGCTAAAGGTAAATTAATGGGTGACGATTTGCGTCAATTTACTGAGGCGGGAGTTCCAATGATTGCTATGATTGCTAAAAATATGGGAGTAGCTCAATCTGCTGTTGCTGACATGGTTTCTGAGGGAAAAGTAGGTTTCAAAGATGTTGAGAAAGTTCTTAAAGATTTAACGGATCAAGGAGGATTATTTTACAACATGATGGAAAACAAATCCAAAACTATATCTGGTCAAATTGCTAAACTTCAAGATGAGATCGAACAAATGTTTAACAAAATCGGAACTGATTCGCAAGAATTTATAACAGATGTTATAAGTGGTGCGTCTTACGTTGTTGAACATTATCAAGAAATAGGAAAGGTTTTAGGTATTTTAATTGCTACCTATGGTGCATACAAGACTGCCTTGATTGCTACAATCGCATTACAAAGAGCGCAAGTTATTCTTGGAAACGTACAGGCGTTTTTGCAATTAGCAACTTCTATTCGAAGTGCGAAAGATGCTCAATTACTTTTCAATATGGCTGTATCTGCAAATCCTTATGCGATTGCTGCAGCAGCTCTTGCGGGTTTAATTGCTGTATTGTATAATTTGAATTCTGAGCTTAGTCACGCTGAAAAGATGCAAAACAATATTAGTGAGGCAACCGAAAACGCTACTAAGTCAGTTAAATCTGAACAAGATGAGGTAAATCGATTAATTGCAATTGCTAAAGATGAAACTCTTTCAAAAGAGGCGCGTTTAAGAGCAATAAAAAAAATAAACGAAATATCTCCTCAGTATTTAGGTAATCTAAATTTAGAGAACATTAATACTCAGTTAGCTGTAAAGGCAGTAGATGCATATTCTACTGCATTATTAAAGAATGCAAAGGCTAAGGCTTTCCAGGCGAAATATGATGAGATTGTAAATAAGAGAATTGAAACTTCAAATAAAACGGCTGATGATTATTTGAATTGGGCTGAATCAACAGCACTTAAAATTAAGTATAATTACGACGAGATAAAAGGTTTGAAAAATTATGCAGATGTTTTGAGTTATGTAGAGAAAAAAGAGGGAAAATATTTAAAAACAAAAGATAAGATACAGCAAAGAGCTAAAGATTTATATATAGGTTTTGGACTTGAAAAAAAACATATTGAAATTTCTCAATACGACGCTCAGTTAATGGATTTTGAAAAAGAATTAATTAAAAGTCAGGCAGATATTGAAAATGTCGTTACTGAGATTGATCAAACTATTTCGGGTGAAAATAAAAACAAAACCTCAGCCAAAAAATCCGATGATCCATTTGAGATGTACAAGAAACATATTCAATCTGTAAAGGAAGATTATGAGCGTTTTGTCGATTATATGAATTCAGATGATTTAGTTTTAAAAAATTCTGGTAAAATTCAATATGAATCACTTTCTAAAAGTGGAGCAACTTACGAGGAGTTTTTAAGAAGATTACAAAAACAACTTGTAGAGACTTCAAACAAATCTGCATTGCAAGTCAAACAACTTCAATTTATAAATGATGAATTATTAAAAACAATAGATTACAATGCATTTGATAAATTCAAAGAAGGGATTGAAAACTCTATTTCTGAATCTGAAAATCTTTTAGAGGTTCTTGGTAAAATACAAGAAGAAAAATTAAAACTACAAGGAAATACTGATCAGATAAGTATCGATAAATTAAAGTTTCTTGATGAAAAGGAGATTGAGAATATCAAAAAGGCAGATGATGCTGTAAAAGATTTAATTAAGACTCTGACAGAGGAATACACGCCTTTGGATACAATCAATAAAAAGTTTGATGAACAATTATTCTTGCTTAAAAAGAAAATCAATGATGCGAATGCAGAGATTGGAAAACTAACTATTTCAGCAAATTCTTCTACAGAAGGTACTGACGAAAGAATTAAGATTGAAGAGCGAATTTTAAAACTTAAAAAAGAAATTCTTGACACTCAAAATATAATTGATTTTAACGAAAACAAAAGAACAATTGAAACTAAGAACGTCACTAATGATGTAGATTACAATAAACTAATTTCTGAGTATCAATCTTATAGTGATAAAATCAAAGCGATTGAAGATAAGCTTCAAAAAGACATAGCTACAGCTCAAAAAAATAACGATACAGCACGCATCTCTCAGATTAATAAACAAGCAAATGATGAGATTTCAAATATTCTGAAAGATCAATTGATGAATTCAGAAGAATGGGCAATGTTATTTTCTAATATGGATGAAATGTCTGTTGTTCAGATTGATAATTTAATTAAAGAAATCGAGACTAAATTTAATCAATTGAAAGGTAAGTTTAATCCTATTGATCTAAACGCAATTTTAAAACAACTCCGACAAGCACGAAAAATATTAATCGAAAAAAATCCATTTGGCGAATTAGCTAAAGGTTTTGCTGATTTATTTACAAAAGCAGAAGAAGGTACTGAAGACAATACTGATAGTATTGTTCAAAAATGGGATAGAGTTCAAAAAGCGTTGGATGGAAGTTTTGAATTCATTGATGACGCTTTAAAATCTACAGGAGTTTTAAAAGATGGCTTAGGTGAAACTGCTAAAGCAGGTTTGCAGGCTGTAACAACAACAATATCTTCTGCTCTTGCAATTAAAGCGACTGTCAAATCTGCAAAAGAAGGGATTTCAGCACTTGAAAAAGCGTCAGTAATTCTTGCAATTATATCTGCTGCACTTCAAGCCGCACAAGCTATCGCAAGATTTCTTTCAAACATCTTCTCAAAAGATAAGAAGAAAGAAAAACAAATTAAAAATCACCAAAAAGCAGTTGATGATTTAACTAATTCTTATAAAGATTTAGAAGACGCTGCTAAACGAGCACTTGGTTCCGATGTTTATTCAGGTCAAAAACAAATGATTGAAAATCTGAAACAACAGCAGATTGAATATCAGAAAATGATTGAGCTTGAAAAAGGTAAAAAGAAAAAGGATAACGGAAAAATCAAAGAATGGGAAGATGCTCTACGAGATTCTAAAAAAACTATTCAAGATTTACTTGAGGAAATCGCAGAAGATGTTGTACAAACAAATGCAAAGGATTTAGCCACTGAATTAGGTGATGCTCTTGTCGAAGCATTTGGAAAAGGTGAAGATGCGGCAAAGGCATTCGCTGAGGTTGCAAACAATGTTTTAAAGAATGCTGTTTTAAATCAACTTAAAAAACAATTCCTTGAAAAACAATTACAAGCCGCGCTCGACAAGCTATATGAAGATATGGGAGGTTCTAAAGATGGTACTTTTAATTTCAATGGATTATCTCCAGAAGAACAGCAGGCGTTCAAGGATAAAATCAAAGAAATATCCCAAAACTTTACAGGAATGTTAGATCAGTATTCCGACTTGTTTAAGGATATTATTGATCCAAACGAAACAGCAATGGCTGGAGCGATAAAAGGGATGTCGGAAGAAACAGGCAATGCTTTATTAGGTCAATTTAACGCTATTCGTATTCTTCAAAAGGAACTTGTAACCATTAATATTGATTCGAACAAAATACTCCTAAATAGTTTGGATAGATTGGCCAACATAGACTACAACACGAGAAGTGTTTTACCACTTTTAGAAAAATTAATTAACAGAATAGATAATGCGGGACGTGCATACGGTTTTTAATGTCTTTTTAGGACTGAAAAAATTCTTATTACTGTACTATATTGTAGTATAAATTTAGCGCCAAAATATGCCAATTTTTGCCAAATGTAAAATTAACGAACTATAAAAATACGCGTACGTGCGCGCCTATGGACTAAAGTAATTAAGGAAATTGTTCCACTATAATAATAAATACCTCATCAAAAAGATGAGGTATTGTTTTGTTAATTTGTTTACATTTGAATAAATACAAATACCCTTAAATGAAAAAGAAACATAAAAAAAAATTAAACATATATTCAACTTGGATTATAATATTTATTTCAATTCCGATTATATTTTATCTTTTAAACTTTGGTGAAAATGGTTTTTCTTTTAAGTCCACAAACTGGTCTGAATTTGGAAGTTTTATAGGTGGTTATGGTACTTTGATTTTTAGTGCTGCAAACCTTTATTTTTTAATTAAAGTTGCATACTCAATTAATCATTTAGATGATAAACGAAATAAACAAAACAAAATCGACTCTATTAAACCATTAGGTATATCTACTCGTAAAATTGACTATAATAATTATTCATACAAATTTGTTATTAGCAATTTAGGTTTAGGCCCCTTAATTGTTAAAGATTATAATTTAACTCACAATGGTATTAAGTATGAAAACTTTCAATTATTCTTAAAAAAGAATGCTCCTTATATTGTTTTAGATCACTTTCCGATTAGAAATAATACATTTTTTGTAGGAATAAATAAAGAACATTGTTTTTTTGAAATTACATTACCAAAAGTTGACAAAAAAGAAATCGAACTTGAAAAAGATGATAACAAAAAGACACTTTTAGAAAATTTAGAATTTAATAATTTTAAAAAATTTGAACAGCTGGTATGTTTATTAAAATCACTTGAATTAACTTTTGAGTGTGAAGATATACTTAAGAATTCAACTGAATTATTAGTAAAATAAACAAAACCTCATCTGTTAGATGAGGTTTGTTGTTTTATCCGAAAATATTACTTGTTGTTGAGATAATTATATTCAAATAATTTATTTTTAAACTGAAACTCATCAAACAATTTGAGTAAGTTTATTAAATCATGTTGAGCATATAAAAAAGTAGTCTGCTCTGAATTATTCATATTCTTAAAGTTATCGCTAAGAATAAAGACGTTTAACACTTCAACAATGTTTCCATTAGCACGATCAATTAAATCCATTGAATTAAATAAATGAAATGAATGATGAATAAAATCATTTCTAATCTCGCTATTCATTTCGTTTAAGATTTCATCATCTGATATTTTACTTTGAGCCATAAGATTTGTATTAGTTAAGGTTTAGAATATTTACCGATGCTGTAATTCATTGAAGTATATTCAATGAAATTAAACATATCGTAAATCTCGAATTGAACTTGCAGGAAATCTGTTTTTCTATCGTCGTCCAATCTTTTAAACTCTGGACTTTGAATGTAAACACTAAATAACTCTGCAAAACCTCCTCTAGTATGTTCTAACATATGATTATTAGTAAACAAACTAATAATCTTATCAATGAATAAGTTTTTCTCGTATTGATCCATATCTTGAATCACTTCCCAATCTGTTTTTGTTGATGTATTCATGTGTTTTTTTTATTAAAGTATAATTGATACATATATTTTTCGACTGCAAATATATGTATTAGATTTATATAAACAAACTTTTAAGTATATTTATTCGATTATTATATATGTAACGTTTATATTTGTTACTTTTACAAGTAAATAAGGTTTATGAGTATATTAAGAATAAAAGAAGTTCTAAAAGAAAAAGGATTAACCGGTAAAGAACTTGCTGAAAAAATTGACGTTTCTGAAATGACAATATCAAATATCGTTAAAGGAAGTACATTTCCTAAACCAGAAAATCTATTAAAAATTGCTGAGGTTTTAGATGTTGACATCAAAGAGTTATTTAATTCAACTAAAGAACCTGGAGAGCAAGAAACACTTTATATTTTTAAAGACGGTTCATATATTCCAATTGGAACGATCAAGATTTAATAAAAAATCCTACATCATAGTAGGGTTTTTTATCGACCTATATAACGCCTACACGCCCGCGGGCGTATTGTTTTACTTTTCCCTCGCGCGCGCATGCGTATTGCTCGCCTCGTTCCCTTTTCTCTCTTTTACTTTCTTAGATATTTCTTGAAACTTAATAACTGCCTTTTCAAGTGTTTCAATATCCCACGCCCAAATCCCGAACGCCTTAGATGTTGGATAGGATTCTAAATTAAATCTCGAATTGATTTTTATTTCAAACACTTCATAAGTTTTCTTGATATGGTTTTTATAAACTTTCTCATAAATTACCGCAAAATCATTTCTTGCAATTTGAGTAAATGTAAAATCTTTCATTTCTCCTTTGCCTTCAAACTTTCGTTTTAAACTTCGCGTATCGACACTTTTTAAACTTTCACTCATAGTTTGGTATATTTATATAGATTTATAATTTAAGTTCGTTAAATCGTCTTATTTTCAATTAATCCCATTTCGACAACCTCATCCAGATTATCAAAAATTAAATTGATTAGGATTTCAACCTCCATTAACTCCAGAATGTCGTTTGATGTTTCAAGTTTTTTGTACTCCAACATCTTGACGTATTTATCCGACTCGTTAATCGTGTTATCGACTTTTGATTGTTCGGCATCTAATGAATTTAAAAACTGGGTTTCGTAAAATTTTGAATCGTGAATAAAGATTATGTCATCAGCCGAACCAAAACGACACGCAATTGAATTGTATAAGTCCAGTTTCTCGGTTTCGTTTAATTCTGAAATGTATTGTTTGATTTCTTGCTTTGTCATAGTGTTAGTTTAGAATTTTGACGAATACACTTTGCTGATCAACTCATAAGGATAAACGTTTTGACCGTTTACATAAGAGGGGTGCTGTACTTTCTTTGGTGGATTACCAGTTATTTTTTTATATTCCTTTGTGCATAATTTACCAAGCTGTTGCCTTTCGATTATTGTATGCTTTTTAAATACTCCGTTTGCTCTCAAAAATCTATCTACCGACCAATCATTGATAAAATTAATTTGCTTTTCTTCTACCGATTTAAGGCGATTGTTTAATTCTGCGATTTGCTTAGGTGTTGCAATCTCTTGATAATGCTTTTCTACTTCGATAAAGTAATTACGAATACGTTTGCCCATTTCGGAACGCTGAACCATTGCAATAGATTTAGCGCTTTCAATTGTTAGAAGATAATCTTTCATATTGTGACCACCTCTTGAACTTTTTCTAACTTTTGTTCGTTGTGTTTGCTCGTCTTTTTTGACGTGCAAAGATTCTGTTCTTGTTTGCTTCTCATTTTTGAGAAGCAAAATATTATCACTGGCAATTATCGAATAATCTACATTTTCAACAAATCCATAGTTTAGCATTCTTTTAATCCAATCTATAAACTTTGTCTTTGGTTGTAGAAGATTGTACAGCTCGCTTGCTAATACTGTTTTATTCCCGTTTTCTGATTGATTGATTTTAATTAATTCAAATCTTTCTGTTGTATTTTTTTCCATGATTATTTTTATTTAAAATTGGTTGATTTTGATTGTTCTTTATTTTGTCATTAAAACATATTTTTTCGGGTGTATTTTATTATCTTCTATCTTCTCATTTTTAACACTACTTTTTTTCTTTTTTTTAATGGTTTGGTGTGCATATTGTCCCTTTATCAATGGAACTTTTTTTAAAATCCCCTTTTTATGCGGGTTTTCTGTGGACAATTTGCACACTAAAAAAAATGTCGATTTTGTCGATTATTTTAGCCTTAATTTCGGTGTGCAAGTTGTTTTTTGCTGTTAAGATTTTATAGTATTTAATTTTAGTTTTTAGAAATGTATTTCGATGTTTTGAAGCTATTAAATCAATCCAATATTCAAGAATATTACAATCTTCTAAAAATGCTAAATCCTTTGCTTTAATTTGAGTTTTATCATATTGCTGGTTAACTAACAACACTAAGTCCCATTCGGTTAATAATTCTTTAAATAGATTCTCGTATGTCTTAATTTCCATCAAATCGCAAACGGTGTAAATTCCTAACGTTTTTATAAATTCTCTTTTTTTGCTTCTAACTTCAAATCGAATAGTATTTAGATCAATATTATAAGAGGGAAAGTTTAAAAATTGTATTCCTTTCAAATAAGCTTTGATCTCTTTGTATTTAGTTGCTTCGGATAATTTAAACGTCTCAATATCTTCATACTTAATACTGAACTTTGAACGCTTATAAAGGAACAAACCATCAAAGATCAATCGAGCATCTGAGTTAGGAATAATATTTAAACCAAACTCAATGTTTACTACTTGTAAATCATTTCGATTTATTTCTTTAATCTGTAAATAATCTAATATTTCATTGATAGATTTAATGCATTCCAAAGGCGTAAAATCATCTCCGTTATGTAAATAGTTATTTTTGTGATAATGTGGACTCACTAAAATATCTACATAGCCGTACCCGATTTTAAAACCTTTCTCGATTGTTTTTCTAAAATGTAAGCCAATTTTAAAACCTTCTATTTGCCTGAGTGATGTATAATAATTGTTGATCGGTTTACATTCTAAAAAATCGGGGTGTAATAATAAACTATTGATTATTTGATGATTCGAGGTTCTTAGTTTTAATAAGTCAACCATAATCATTAACTTTGATTAAAATATTTGCATTCCTGCAATATTTTAAATTGAACAATTGAGGCGCGTTTTATCGAGCCTCTTTTTTTTGTTTATAAATCAAAGCGTTATTGGTTTTAAACTTTGCTCGACCTCAGCACGTAGGAAGTAAATACGCCCGCCTATTCCCAATGGTTTTAGCTTACCATTCTTACACCAGTTATTTAATGTCCCGTATGTTATTTGTAGCATATCGATAACCTCCGACCTTGTCATATATTGATTAGGTTCTTTCGGTTGAAAGTTCTTTGCAAAATCAGCTAATTGCGCCTTTAATCCGTTTTGAATTTCTTCTTGCAATTGTTCTTTTGTCAAAATAAAAAACTCTTGTTTCATATTAATTAGATTTAATATTTAACATTGTTTCTATTTCAGCGCGTTTAAAATATACACGCCCTCCAATCTTAATAAAAGGAAGTGTTTTTTCTCTTTGCCATCTAATTAAAGTTGATTTATTGATTTTAAAAATATTCAATACATCATCACGTGTTAATAAGCCTAAATCGTTATTAGGTTTAATGTTTTCTAAATGGGGGATAATCTCAGCTATTAAAGTAGTTTTTAGCTGTTCGAATGACTCTGCACCAATCGTGCTTAAATTGTTTTTCTTAGTTTCTGCACTCATAATTTTGAATAATTATGAGTAACTAATTAGAAGAATTCAAAACCTAAAATATTCACAAACACAATCAAATGTTTTGCAATTAATGAACATATAGTTAATTTTACTTTAATTATGTCGTTTTTGTTTGGCGACAGTCGACATAATTATTTGTTTTTGGGGTGATGAATTTTCTAATTTGTTACCCTTTTTTAATATTTATTACTCAAATGTATGTTTGAGGTTTTATTAAAAAAAGTAATTCTAATAAAAAAACGTGTTTTTTGAGTGAAATTTCTGTTTTTGTTTACGGGTGTGTTGTAAAGTTTACAAGGGTGTAGCAATACTATTGATTATTCGATTTAATAACTCTTAATACTGGCTCTTCCTTTTTCATCATTTGAGCGTAATACATAGCAAAGGCATCTGCATTCGCATCTTTATCTGCTTTTTGATTAATATACTTTAAAAACATTTTTTCTTCGCTATGTCCAGTAATACCAATTAAAACTGGTGTAGGCATTTTTCTATAAAAATTTGTTGCAAAGGATCTTCTAAAAGAATGAGAAGTAATGAATTTATGTTTCGGCAAAGATGTGAGAAGTTTTTTTCTATTGTTCTCATCACTTATGTAACCTTTTACAACCTCATCTATTTCGGCTAATTCACAAACTTTTTGAATATGAGTATTGATTTTATTTAAAGATATTTTTTTAGGAAAATCATTTAATACAATATCTATTACATAATCTTTTAGTACTGGAATAGTAACAAACTTTTCTGTTTTCTGTTGAACTAAATCGATATATACTGCATTATCTTTTAATCTAATATTGTTTGATGTTAGGTTTAATAAATCGCCTCCACGTTGACCAATGTAACAACCAATTAACAACCATTTTTTTACCTCTTTCAGATGAGGTGTCGGCATTTCAGTCTTGTAAATTTTATCTAAATCATCAAATGATAAGGTATGAATATATCTCTCTTTGTCGTTCTGTCTAAATCCTTTTAAAGTAATTGAATTATTAGTAACTGTTATATTGTCTTTTGACGCTGATACGCATACACTTTTGATGTGCTCGAATTGTTTTCCAGTATAATTTATAGTGTATTTCTTTTCATTCAATAACCATATTTTAAAACGATCTGTAAATGACTTTTCTAAATCACTAAATAGAATTGTCTTTTTAATTGTCTTTTCATATTCAGTAATAATGTTTTTAAACATTCTGTAATTTTTTACAGTACCTACTGATATTCCAATTTTACCGTTACGCTGTTCTCTTGTTGCTGCATTGTCTATAATGTGCTGAATATAGTTTGCGAATATTGAGAGATCCGTTTTCTCAACTCTATTAAAACATTTATCAATAACAGAGGTTAGCCAGTTGTTATTTATTACAGTACCCTTTGTGCTATCTTCATTGAATTGATCGTTAACAAATAATGAAAGTTTTTCGAGTTTGTTTTTTAAAAGTTTATTCGTTTCGTTATTTGGTTTAGGTAGATTGGTTGTAGTACTCCAGTCTTTCGCATTTATTGATAAACCTACTTTTCTTCTTAAGTTGATTTGTCGGTTTACTGAAAACCTTAAATATATCTGTGCGTTGTCTGTTTTATTTAGCAAAACAAATTTTAACGTAGCCATACCTTTAATATTAAAATTGAACAATTCAAATATATGTCATTTTACTATTTTTGACAACCGTTTGACAACCGTTTTTAAATATTATTGTATTTCATTGTACTTTATTATATTTGTAAAGAAGGTTTAAAACCTTTGAAAGTGTCTATTAATCGTGAATTTTTTAAGTTTTTAGAATGTTTGTCGAAATACTTAGATTAATGGGTGAGAGTGTGGGTTCGATTCCCACTCCGAGTACTAAGCAAAAGCTCGAAACATTAGTTTCGAGCTTTTTTTATTTACATTCTCCTTTTTGTATAATTTTTACTTCAAATTTTCGGGCTCTATCATCTATAAAAGTAACTTCGTTTTCATAAAATTCAGGAAGTTTGTAATGCGTATTATCCAGCCAACCACCATTTGGCCAATCAATTTTATGCAGATAATTATTTTTCGTTGTTATAGTTACTCGATATGTCTTTGTTGACTTATTCGTTTTAACCTTGACATTTGCGCAATATTTTCCATCTTCAATGTGATCATTTATATTATGAAAATCTGAAGATGAGGAACAACTATAAATAATAGTAAAGCAAAAAAGTAAAAGTATATTTTTCATCATCTTTTTATTTAATCTTCGCTTAACAATCTATTGATATTCTGTTAAGCTTTGAATTTAATTTGCTGCATACATTTGCAGTAACAAAATCCTCATGTGTTAATTTATATCATTTCTCAAAATTACTTCTCTTTTCGGGAAGTTTTTTTGTTTTTATTAAGAAATCAGATTAAAATGTAACGTACTATACGCCTAATTTTTAAGTATAATACATATTGAAATTTTATTAATAATCAGTCGTTTATAAGTGTTTTATTTTTAATAAAGATTTAACTTCTTGAGTTTTATATTAACGTTAGGTGGCATAGTAGTTGTCATTTTATTCACTTTTTAATTAAAACTTAAAATTACTCAGATGACTAATATAGATTCAAAAAAAAATCTGGCAAACACGATTTTGTTATCCACCACGGAGCCTAAAACAGTGTTAAAGGTTATTCGATCGGATGAACATGAAAAAAAGTCTTTAAGAAATAAATTCATAGAGAGAATTTCTAAAAACTGTCTTACAAAGAAAGATTATCTAGTAATTGCTACAACTTTTGTGATTATGCTAACTTCTATTCTTTTTTTGTTTATTTATAAAAGTGAATTTCTACAATGGCATAGCACTAAATTATCTACCTGGTGGGGTGTTATTATTTATAGCCTTGGATTGGCACTTCTTATTCTTAAAACTTCTTTTCTTTTTTATTTAGGCTATTTATTCATAAAATATAAACCGGTCAAAAATGTTGCTGATGTAGATTTACCAACTTGTACCATTATTGTTCCGGCGTATAATGAAGGAAAATTAGTATATGATACTTTGTTAAGTTTAGCTGATAGTAATTATCCATCCGAAAAATTACAGATCTTAGCCGTTGACGATGGGAGTAAAGATGATACATGGAAATGGCTTCTTGAAGCGAAGAAAGTATTAGGAGATCGCGTTACACTTTTTCAACAGCCAAAAAATATGGGAAAACGTCATGCATTATATAAAGGATTCAAAATTGGAAAAGGGGAAGTTTTTGTGACGGTTGATAGTGATTCTATTGTAGATGAATCTACGCTTAGAAACTTGTTAAGCCCTTTTGTAGTGAATGAAAATTGTGGTGCTGTCGCTGGCAATGTTCGTGTATTGAATAAAGAAAAAGGTTTGATTCCAAAAATGTTGAGTGTTAGTTTTACATTTAGTTTCGAGTTTGTGCGATCTGCTCAAAGTGTGTTAGGTTCTGTGTTTTGTACACCTGGAGCTTTAGCAGCTTACAGAAAAGATGTTGTACATAATTGTTTGGAAGAATGGATAAATCAATCTTTTTTAGGGCAACCAAGTACAATCGGGGAGGATAGAGCTTTGACAAATATGATTTTGAAACAAGGTAAACATGTCTATTTTCAGAAAAATGCAATGGTTTATACCAATACTCCAGAGCGTTATAAGAATTTATACAAAATGTTTATTCGTTGGGAGAGAAGTAATGTTCGTGAGAATATTATGATGACAAAATTTGCTTTCACCAACTTTAGAGAAGGTTCTACAGTAGGAACTCGTATAATTCTGATGATGCAATGGATAAAATTAATCATGGCAATTCCATTATTTTTAATTTTAATCTTTTTTGTCGCAACACATCCAATTTTATTCATCACAAGTACATTGTCTGGCGTTTTAGTTTTTTCAAGTATTCAGATGATTTTTTATGCAAAAAAATACAATTTTAAAGAAGCTTTATTAGCATACGTTTACAGTATTTTCTATATGTTCACGCTTTTTTGGATTACGCCTTATGCCATTGTAACAGCAGGAAGAAGTGGTTGGTTAACGAGAGAATTACCTCAGGCAACTTAAAATTTTAAATATTAATTCATACAAAAACTTCTCTCATTGGGAAGTTTTTTTGTTTTTACATAAAAAGTAAAAGACTAACAGCCATTACAAACATTCCGATTACAATTCCGTAAGTTGATAATTTTTTTCCAGCGTATTCGTTTGCGGTCGGAATTAATTCATTAATCGAAATATAAACCATCATACCTGCGACACTTGCGAAGATTGCTCCGAAAATTGATTCATCAAAAAATTGTAACAATACAAAATAGCCAATTAATGCGCCAATAGGTTCTGTTAATCCTGATAAAAAGGAATATAGAAATGCTTTTTTTCTATTCTTTGTAGCGTAATAGATTGGTATAGCAACGGCGATTCCTTCTGGAATATTATGAATAGCAATAGCTGAAGCTATAGAAATTCCGTAAGTTGGATTTTCTAATGCTGACAAAAAAGTTGCTAATCCTTCAGGGAAATTATGAATTGATAAAGCTAAAGCAGAAAACAAACCCAAACGCAATAATTTCTGATCGTTTGTCTCTGTTTTATTTTCATCGCAATGATGATGAGGCAATATTTTATCGATTAAAATAATGATTAAAATTCCTGCAAAAAATCCCAATAATGTATAAGTGTAACCTAATTTTTCTCCAAAAACACTTGATAATGATAATTTAGCTTTTGTTAAAATTTCTACAAAAGAGACATAAAGCATTACACCAGCAGAAATTCCCAACATTACGCCTAAGAATTTTGGATTGAATTTTTTGTATAATAAACATAAAATACTTCCTATTCCAGTGCTAATTCCGGCAAGAAAGGTTAAACTAAAAGCAAATATTAACGGATTTGAAAACATTAATTTTAATAATTAAGTTAGATTAATCTAACAAATATAATCTTTTCATTGTTTTGAACCAAGATAAATTAAGAAACCAACAAATTTCAATGTAATTTATCAGTTGTTGTAAATTATGAAAAGGATAAACTTATTTTTGTTGTATTAGTTTTTATTCAGATGGAACTTTTAGACGAAAATATTCAAAGCGATGTGTATCGCTCAATGCTCGAAATGATTGCCAAATTGGGACTTTCGAGTTATTCTACCACAATAATGACAACAATTGTTCTATCAATTTTGTTAGTTATTATATTGTATGCGATCGATTTTTTATTGCGAAAAGTGCTATTACTTGTTTTAACAAACTTTATTGCAAAAAGTAAAACAAAGATTGACGATTTATTAATCAAGAACAGGGTTTTACAATTCGCAACACATATTGTTCCTGTAATTGTCGCCAAAGAAGCGATCCCACTTATCTTCAAAGGATTTCCTAATTGGATCAAAATTGCGATGCAAATTACAGATATTGCATTGGTAATTGCTGTTGGATTGTTGTTTAATGCAATTTTTAAAACGTTCAGGGATTTTCTTCGAGGTAATAAATCTTTTTCGGATAAACCAATTGATAGTTATCTGCAAGTGATGAATATTTTAGTTTTCTTTGTTTGCGGAATTCTAATTTTTTCGATTGCGACAGGAAAATCGCCTATTACATTTTTGGTTTCTTTGGGAGCGGCTTCGGCGGTTTTGATGTTGGTTTTTAAAGATTCAATATTAGGTTTTGTGGCGAGTATTCAGGTTTCGATGAATGATATGGTGCGCGTTGGAGATTGGATTGAAATGACAAAATATGGCGCAGACGGAAATGTTACCGAGATTAATTTAGGAACGGTAAAAGTTCAGAATTTTGATAAAACAATTACAACAATTCCGACGTATGCCTTGGTTTCAGATTCGTTTCGTAATTATCGCGGTATGCAAAATGCTGGTGGACGCCGCATTAAACGTTCGATAAATATTAAAATGAATTCGATTCGATTTTTGACAGAAGAAGAAATTGAAGAATTAAAAAAAATCCGCATGTTACACGATTTTATTGTGGATAGAACGAATGAAATCAATCAATATAATGTATCGAATAAAGTTGATCCAACGATTTTGGCGAATGGAAGACGAATGACAAATATTGGTCTTTTTCGACAATATATCAAGACATATACCTATAATAGTCCAAAAATTAGAACAGATTTGATGTTCGAGGTTCGACAACTTCAACCAACCGAACACGGTTTGCCAATTGAGTTATTTATGTTTACAAATACAACGGTTTGGAACGAATATGAAGTGATTATGGCTGATATTTTCGATCATATTATTGCGGTTGTTCCATATTTCCATTTAGAAATTTTCGAGTTACCTTCTTCGGATGATATGCGTGTCATTGCTGAAGCATTGAGAAGAAATAATTAACAAAGAAGTTGAACATTACTGTTCAGCTTCTTTGTTTTCGCTCGGTTTTTCCATCAAATTAACCATCAAATTTTTTAGTTTTTGATACATAAAAGAAGTTAATAAGATTAAAATTCCTAAAACAATAAAAGATATTATTCTGAAAATATTGCTCATTTCCCAAACATCCACGAAATATAATTTTAGAATAATCAATCCAAATAATATAATTCCAACAATAGGAAAACCTTTCAGTTGCTTTCTTAATCCGAAATAAATCAATACAAATCCTAAAACTGCCCAAATAATTGGTAATAATATCATTCGGAAAATATCGGCTTGATGTGAGAAATTAGAAGAGTTTTCGTCAAGTGTTATCAACATAAAACCATTGTATTTCTCGAAACTAATCACATAAACTAAGACAAGCATACTGATGATTTGTTTTGCTTTGGAGCTTTGGAAATCGCTACTTTTTACAACAAAATAAATAATGTAAGCTGTCGGAATGAGATAACTCAAATAAAGAAAATAACTACCGATGTTATAATTTGTTTTGTTTAGTAATAATGGAATTTCGGCAATCATTGGTAAAAATACAATGCAGAAAGTTGCTGAAATTTGTAAAACAAGTTGCAAGGTATTTCCTAAATTTAGTTTTTCGCGTAGCGTTAAAATAAAAGCAATAAAGAATAATGTATAAATCAATACATAACTTATAATCATCATAAAGTTGAAATACGGTTCGATTTGGTTAATTAATTCGAATAAAATTCCTGTGTACATCAATAAAAGAGATATTGAGATGAAAATAAATTTGGAATGATTGAGCTTGAAACCTAAAAATTGTTCTTCGGTTTCGAAATCTTTCATCAAATAAATATTGACAACAGAACAAATTAATGCAATAAAACTTGTAATGAAAACGTGATTGAAAATTACCACTAAATGTTTTTTAGTATCAATATAATCAAACCAATTGACGCATAAAGCAATCAATAAAAATGGAAACATGGCGATGAAAAAGATTTTTAAAATGTTTTCTTTACTTTTTTTCCAAAGAAACAGTAACAAGGTTGATTCAATCGCGAAACAAATCGAAACGACATTTGCTTTAAATTGTAATGCAATTGCAGTTGTGATAAGCGTAATGCTCAAACCGATTAAGGTATTTTGTAATAAATTATTTTTAGATGTTTTGTAGATGTAAAATGCACCGAAAGCGTTTGCTAATCCAAATAAGAATGCTATTAAACCATTGTTATTTCCAACAATAAAATAATAAACCGAAGAAATTAAGATGGTTGATAAAATGGTATTGAAAATTAGTAAAAGGCAATTCCAAACCGAAAATTCTCCTTTTTTGATGTAGTTAATTAAACTTGTAATAGTGAAAATAACGTAAAGCAAGCCAAAGAAAAGATATTGCGTTGAGGTTTTAGAATTGTCGATCCAAGCGATACTATATATAAAGGTAAAGCCAAATGCGATAAACGAAATAACTTGCCAATCTTTTCGCCAAGCCATGTACAGCATACTCAAGTTTAGAATCGTTAAATAACCAAACAGAAATACAAAATTGCTTTCGCCTGTACTAATCATCAATGGAGCGGTAAAACCACCAATAATCGAAAAAATGGCTAAAACTTGTCGATTATATAACATTGCCATCACGATAGAGAAAATCGTTACAATTGTTAATAATCCAAAAGTGGTATTCTGAGAAAGTAAATGATATTCTCGGAAGGCGATGGTTAAGGTGAAATATAAAACGGTTAATCCGCCACCGATTAAGATGGAAGAAAAGATTTCAAAATTTTTCCGAATAAAATGAGCAATTCCAATAATTCCTAAACCAACTCCAATTCCAATCATTACTCGGAAAGTTTCGTTGATCCAATTTTGATCAATTGCATATTTTACGAAATAAGCAATTCCCAGAACTAAGGTTACAATTCCGAAAATCGTCAAGAAATTGTCTTTGATAAATGCAATTGCATTGTTGAGATTTTTATCAAAACTGCTTTCAGTTGTTTGTCTTGGTGGAATTTCGTCAAAAATACGTTTTGGCGTTTCGATTTTATGATAGGAAACAACTTCTGGTTGAGGTTCAATTTTTTTCTCTTCAACTATTTTAGGTTGCTCAATAATTGGTTTTGATTCAGTTTTAATTTCTTTTGCATCCAATTGCTCTTGCAAATGCTTTAGCTTAGTTTCTTGATAATCAATTTGTTTTTTTAGTTTCGAAACTTTATTAAACAAAATAACAATCAATACGAATATAATAATGGCAATTAAAAATTCCATAAAGTGTTTTTTAGGTAAATTGAAGTTAAGCTTTTTTTCAGAAAGCCTAAAATTTTGTTTTGCATATACCAAAATCATTCTGTTTTCGTTATTCTACAAAATCTTTATTTTTGCTAAATGTTTAAAAAGCTAAGTACATTATTGTTTATCGCGCTATCGACTTCGATTTTTGCGCAAGATGGAACGCGTGTTTACGAGTTTTTGAACATTACAACTTCTCCACGTCAAGCGGCTTTGGGAGGAAATGCAGCAACTTCTTGGGATGCTGACCCCAATTCTGCTTTATGGAATCCGGCCTTGATGAACCGAGAAATGCATGGTCAATTTGGAATCAATTACGTCAATTATATTGCGGATGTAGATTTCGGAACATTTTCGACGGTTTATGAAATCGATCAAGAAAATTTTGTTTCTGTTCATGGTCAATATGTTGATTACGGAAAATTAATTGGAACTGACGAAAATGGAAATGTGACAGGGAATTTCAAAGCAAATGATGCCGCAATTACAGTTGGTTATGCACGTGTTTTGGGCGATTATTGGACAGTAGGAGCAAATTTAAAATACATTAATTCTACAATAGAATCATATAAATCCTCGGCAATTGCTGGAGATATAGGTCTTTCGTACCACGATTTCGATAAAAATATCAATGTTTCGTTGGTTGTGCGCAATATCGGTCAACAAATTCAAACGTATAATGGCAAAAAAGAAGACATGCCAACGCAAGTTAATTTGGGAATTTCTCATCGATTAGAACATGTTCCGTTAGAATTTACGTTTTCTTTGCACGATTTACAGAAGTTTGATATTTCCCAACCTTATAATAAAAACGGACAAGAAGTTTCTGCTGGAAGAAAAATGATTGATCACCTTTCGGTTGGAGCAGAATTATTTCCAGAATCAGATTTTAATATGCGTTTAGGTTATAATTTCAAACGTGGAAATGAATTAGCAGCCGAAGGAATTCGCTCTTTATCTGGTTTAACGTATGGTTTTGGAATCCGTATAAATGCTTTTCGATTCGAGTTTAGTCATGCGAATTACCACAAATCTGGAGGTTCTAATCACTTTGGTTTGATTCTCAATTTAGACCGAATTATTCAAGGTCGAGATTATTGGAGAAGTAATCCTTGGTTATAAAAACTTTTCAAACAACTATAAAATCTTATCTTTGTCTTCAATTCTATATAGATGAAAGAAAATTTAATTATTGCAATCGACGGATATTCTTCTACAGGAAAAAGTTCGATGTCAAAAATTATTGCAAGAAATCTTGGTTATACACATATTGACAGTGGCGCAATGTATCGCGCTGTGACTTTGTATGCATTTCAACATCAGTATATTGTCGATAATAAAATTGATGAGCAAGCATTAATAATCAATTTATCTGACATTAAGATAGAATTTAAACAAGATCTTATAACTCAAAAGAATCTTACCTTTTTGAATGGTGAAAATGTAGAAGCTGATATTCGTACGATGGAAGTTTCTAAAATGGTTAGTCCAATTTCTGAGATTCCTGCTGTTCGCGATTATTGTGTAGCGCTTCAACAGCAAATGGGAGAAAAAGGAGGTATTGTGATGGATGGTCGCGATATTGGGACAACAGTTTTTCCAAATGCAGATATCAAAATTTTTGTTACAGCTTCACCAGAAGTTCGTGCGCAACGTCGCTTTTTAGAATATCAACAACAAGGGAAAAATATTCCATTAGATGAGGTTCTAAAAAATGTGAACGAAAGAGATTATATCGATTCTCATCGCGAATATTCACCACTTCGTAAAGCAGATGATGCAATAGAAGTTGATAATTCGAACATGAATTTAGAAGAAACGGTGAATAAAGTGATGGAGATTATCAATTCTAAAAAATAGAATCCTCTGTTGCGGTTGTAAATTCTTCCAGAAATTTCATTCCTCGGTAGGAGTTTCCTTTTAAGTTTAATTTAGGACTCCAAACTGAAACAATGTAATATTTGGGCATAATTGCAACAATTCCTCCGCCAACACCACTTTTTCCAGGTAATCCAACACGAAAAGCAAATTCACCAGATTCATCATAGAAACCGCAAGTTTGCATAATAGCGTTGATTCGTTTTGTTTGACTAATGTTTAAAACTTGATAATCATCAAATAAGTTTTTTCCTTTATTAGCCAAAAAAGAAAAAGTTTTACTCAACTCCATACACGACATTTCAATCGAGCAGATATAAACATACAAATCCAGAACATCTTCTGGAGAATTATGAATGTTGCCCAACGATTTTATAAAATTTGTCAAAGCTGTATTACGATAAGCGGTAGAAAACTCACTTTTTGCAATTTTATCAGAATATTGAATAGAATAATTACCAGAAACCTTTTTGATAAAATTTAAAAAATATGCTTTCGGATTATCGCAAATATCAATTAAGATGTCGCAAACCACTAAAGCGCCCGAATTAATAAATGGATTTCTAGGAATTCCTTTGTCAGTTTCTAATTGCAACAATGAATTAAAAGGCGTTCCCGAAGGTTCTAAATCAACTCTCTCCCAAATTTTCTCGCCAATTTCTCTATAAACTAAAGCCAAAAGCAACACTTTTGAAATACTTTGAATCGAGAATTTTTCTTCACAATCACCAAATCCAAACTGAAGTTGATCCGTAAACAATAAAGAAACTCCAAATTTCTCACCGTCTATTTTAGATAATTCAGGTATATAGTTAGCTGTTTCTCCCAAATTCTCTTCTTCAATTACTTTTAGGTAAATGTTATTTATTATCTCAAAATATTCTTTTTCTTTCGAAATCATCGCGCATATTATATATAGTATGAATGTAAATCTATTTTACATGTTAAACAAAATTAAAAATTTATTTATTTTTTTGAATAAACCATTTTCGCTTTGAGACAATTCCTCCCGAATAGTTCCTTCAAAAGTATCCATTTTGCTTTTCTTGAACAAAAGAAAAGCAAAACGTCTAATCATTTTATGAGTTTAAAAGGTATTCTTGAGTAATTAACAAGTTTAATTTTCCTGTCCTTTCGAGCTTGTCGAGAAATCTATCTCGTTATAATTTTGTGCTATAAAAAGAGCTTTTCTCGTCAAAAATCTAATATCTCAGTTCTCATATCTAAACATTTCAAAAAATATTTTCCATTGTACCAGTGACTTAAGGAAAGAATGTAAAATAAATGTAAAGTATGTTTGGAAAAGCGGAAAAAGGGTACGTATATTTGCAACCTCAATACGAAAGACGAGTAGTATTGTAGTTGACATAGGAACTTATATATCGCTAAAATTTATTTAAAAATAAATTTGCGAGTTTGGAAATAAGTATTACCTTTGCCATCCGATTCCGAAAGGAGTTTGAGAGTGAAAGTAAGAATTGACTTATTGAAATAAAAACTTTAAAATTTATCAAAATAAATTTTGTTAGTTAAGAAAGTAAGTATTACCTTTGCAACCGCAAATATCGAGAGGTTTTGCTAAGATGAG